>DTUH01000311.1 GCA_012964265.1 Candidatus Lambdaproteobacteria bacterium | reverse complement strand
AATAAGACAGACTGAT
This sequence comes from Candidatus Lambdaproteobacteria bacterium, assembly GCA_012964265.1. GTDB lineage: Bacteria > SAR324 > SAR324 > SAR324 > NAC60-12 > Arctic96AD-7. Next base: position 5,900 of record DTUH01000311.1, on the reverse strand, counting down.
CATTTGATTTCTGACTCAAATGTATAGTTAATAATTCTTAACTTTTTTTCATAATATCTATGCGAAACGATGGAATGTATCGCCTGATATCTTTTCTAATATTGTTTAAGGAGAAATAATATGGCGTTACTTGGATCATTAAATACTGGAGCCAGTGGTGTAAAAACCCAGGGCAAAACCATGCAGGTTGTCGGTAATAATATTGCCAACGTCAACACCTTTGGGTTTAAAAGCAACAAAGTTGCTTTTGAAGACTTAATGGGAAATGCGTGGCCACAAGGAGCTACTTTCACAAAGGCCAGTAATGGTGTGAAAATTGGTGGTGTACAAATGGACCATTCACAGGGTGCGTTTGAAACTACCACCCTCAGCACAGATTTGGCAATTGCCGGCGGCGGATTTTTTACAATTGTGAATCCCAGCACAGGCAAAGAATCATATACCCGGAACGGTCAATTTTCATATGATAAAGAGGGCTACCTTTCCACTCTGCGGGGAGGACGTCTTCAGGCCTTAAAAGTAGACAGGATTACCGGTGACAGTAAAGGCATTCCCGGGGCACTGCAAGTTTTGGGGCTTGTGGATGCCCCTCAACCAACTGGGACAGGACACAAAGGAACCGGAATTAAACTAGCCGCGAACTTGGATGCCAACGCAAGCGTCAAAGATGTTCCAGTGGATCCGACGAATGTGCTGGACAATATGTACAATTTTGCCACCTCAACCACAGTTTATGATGCTTTGGGTAACAGTCATACGGCAACTGTTGCCATGAGAAAACGTCCAGACTTGCCTGAGCAAATTGATCCTGGAACCGGTCAACCAATCGCAGGAACCGGTGTCAGCAATCAGTGGGAATACTACGTAATGTTTGATGGATCTTCTTTGGGGCAAGTTCCGGGGACAATGGTTGCAGTGGGAGGTGGTTTCATGCAATTTACTGATGATGGCAAATTAATTGCCGCTACAGGTGGCTCTTTTGAAGCACAGCCGGGAGGAGTGGATGAGGATGGTCAGCCTTTGCCTGCCGGACCTCCTCGTTTAATTCCGCAACCCGTTGACCCTGATACAGGTGTGCCACAATTTGCTATCCCATTTGGTGGTGGCGCTCCTTTAGTCATCGGTCTTCATCTTGGAGATGGTTTTAATCCTGATGACCCCACAGATCCAAGAAGCGGACTGGATGGAATTACCCAGTTTGCGGGACATTATAATGTACTTCGAACAAGCGCTGACGGAAATCCTGCAGGAATTTTGGAGAGTATATTCCTGGAAGACAATGGAACAGTGAACGGTGTGTTTGATGCAGGATATACTCGCGCGATTGGCAGAATCGTTTTGACCAAATTTGATAACCCTGGAAAACTTGCTCAGGTTGGTGAAAATATGCTGGTAGAAACTTTAGGTTCCGGAAAGAAAGTGACTGCTGAGCCTGGTACGGCGGGATTTGGTGAAATACGCAGTAAAAGTTTGGAACAATCAAACGTCGATCTCTCCCAGGAATTTGTCAAAATGGTTGAAACGCAGCGTGCCTTTCAAGCAAGTGCTAAAACAGTGACTACTTCTGATGAGATGATTCAGGATCTGATCAACATGAAGCGTTAATTCTTTGATAACATGAGGGCCGCTTTTGGCCCTCATGTTTCCCTTATTTTTATCCCTACCTTATTTCTCACTTTGCTTTTACTTTTCTGATACAGGTAATTCCTAATCGATTTCAGTGTGTTTATGTTCCCGGTAATTATAGGCATGCAGAAATAATATTATTCTATAATATCAACAAGTAATTGTTCGATTTTAAGTGTTGGGTTCAAGAAGATTTTACCAATATAGTACAATTTATTTCAACTGTGATTGCGGAAATTCCTAGAAACCATAATAGATGCCGAAAAACGATGCAGTGCCGCCGAGAGAGAGGGGTTTGTTTTCAGTAGCGACTTCTAAATCGGCAGAAATGTATTGCTGAGTGAAAATGAAGCCCACACCATTAAAGGGAATGCGGACGCCAAATTTATAATAAATCGGCTTGTCAACTTGCCCGAAAACTGTGGCATAGTTTGTTGAACTTCCTGTAGTTAGTTGCTCTTGTACTTTTGCAGAATAGTTTCCTGTACCAAAACCTACGAAGGGGTACCAGAAATCTCCCCGATAATAAAAATTCAGTCCGTACAAGAGTCCGACTGCAGTAAGGTTGACAGAAGAACTATCATTTTCAAAACTGTATGACTTGTTGTAGCTGTGTAGTTCCACGCCAAATCCACTGGCAACTGATCCGGTTGTCTTGTAAAAGTCGAATGACATAACTTTCGGACTTACCTTCCGGTTTTCCTTCAAAGCACCATGTTTATCCTCCAAGGTGGTTAAGTATGAGTCACTACTTCCCACTAATGGAGCCAGACTTCCGGTATCTTGCTGCCCGTATTGAACTGCTAGATAAACCACAGTTTGTTCTACACACCATCCTGTAGATGCGAAGAGAATCAGAAATGATCCAGTCAATAAAAGTTTTGGAAAAAATTTCACCAGTTTACCCCCATTTCCCAGAAGAAGACAAAATCAGTTTCGTTGCCAAAATTGTTGTAGTCCTGGACAAATCCGGTTTCCCAAAATAGTGTTCCTGTGAAGAATTTGTATCCGAAAGCGGAAACACTGGTAGGAACACTTAGGTTGGAGTTTCGTTGTTCCTGGTTTTCTCCACTGGTAGAACGGGAACTTGCTCCGGAATTTGGGAAAATGCTGCTTTGCGAGACAGTTTGAAAAACAAAGGAGTCTTCTTCTGCAAAACGATATTCCATTGACATGAAACGATGAGACAGTGAAGACGCAAATCCACGATTATTACCGATTCTAGTCTGTCCATCACCAAAATAGACAATCCAATTATCAAATCCTTTTGAAAGGATCAAATAATGTCCCCAATCAACACCTCCGCTACGAATTAATTTTTGATCTCCGTTTCGGTCAGTATTGGCAAATTTATAAGTTAGTTTCAAGGTTGCGGCTGGCAAGACCTTGCCCCCTTCAGACAAGTTCCATTTCAGTCCCATACTTGGTTCACCTCGAACATTGTAAACCTGTTGTGTACTTGCGTAGACAAATTCACCATCTTTGACCACATAATAGGCATATTGGTTTCGTTCCGACAGTGCGCGATAAGCACCACCTTTTTTGAAATTTGAAATCCCAATCATGCTATGGACACTTTCAATGGTACTGTCCATGTTACCTCCATCAAAAGATATGAATGGCAATTCGAGTTTTAGCTCTAATGAATTCGACAACCCATAGCTGTATTTTATTTTTTTACGCTTGCTTTCAGCGTCCAAATACAAACTGAATCCTTTTACGGTGTTCCCGTCTTTATCCAAAAAATCTGCTAATGTTAACCCGCGGGCTACTTCTTCTTTTGTTATTTGTCCAGTAGGTCCCTGTGTGTTGACAAAGGTATTTGCGATCTCAATTCCAAAAGACAAGCGGGATTCTCCATCTTTTAGAGTTAAGGTATTTTCAGGAGACATGGCCAAATATGGCTGATTTACCAAATATTGGGGGCGGATTTCCAAAGGGCCAAGTCCAAAATTTTCACCTTCGGCATTTGCAAAACCTGCACCTGCGAAAAAAATGGAAAAAGTTGATAATAATGCAAATATCCCTTTTATTTTCATAGACCTAAACTGAGAACTAAAATATGTCAGGCTGGCTTAAAATTTGGGAACACCCCCAGCGAAAGTGAATCCAAGAGTTATGCCTTTTACCTTGTGAAAAAATTTGTCACAGTAATAGCAAAGGAATTTGATAATTTTGGTGTTTTGCCTGGCTGGTGGAAAAGTAAATCACTTGGTGTTTTTGAGGGACGAATCACTGCATTGAGAAATTACTGTTTCAGGATCAGTCTTTTGTTTGGAGTTTTGATTTTAAAAAATTTTATAAAAAATAGACATGGAGGTGTCACCGTATGAAGCTTGAAAAAAAACTTGTTTCCTCAGGCTACTGGCTGTTCCGCTGGAGGAGTTATTTCCCCATCATCATTATATTGTTTTTCATTCCCGCAATGGCAGAATACGAATATGTGGGAGGAAATCGGGAAATGACTACAACCTGGGGAATTTTTAGTCTGTTTGTCGGATTGCTGGGTTTGTTTTTCAGGATTTTGGTTGTAGGGTACACTCCGCAAAACACTTCCGGAAGAAATACAAGGCAGCAAATTGCCGATGTTCTGAATACTTCCGGCTGGTATTCTGTCGTGAGACATCCACTGTATTTGGGGAATTACCTCATGGGACTCGGTATCTCACTCTTTCCATTTGTCTGGTGGATGCCTGTGATTTACACATTATCGTTTGCACTTTATTACGAGAGAATCATGGTTGCGGAAGAAGATTTTCTCAGAGGTAAATTTGGGGATGACTTTGAAAAATGGTCAGAGGTTACTCCGGGTTTCTTACCTGCGTTTTCGAAATGGGATAGTCCATCACTGGAGTTTTCCTTAATAAATATTTTACGAAGAGAATATTCCAGTCTTTTCGCTCTCGTACTTTGTTTTACAATTCTTGATTATATTGGGAATTATTTGGTAGTCCGGAGGTTTTATATTGTGCCCATGTGGACTAACCTATTTTGGATAACTCTGGTGGCCTATTTAATTTTAAGAACCTTGAAGCGATATACAAAAATTCTAGATGTTACAGGTCGGTAATTGCGGACATTATCTCAACTCACGGAATTTATTCGTCAGTAACTAATAATGTCCAAACTAAACGAAATGATTCGTGAATTTCGCGAAGACATTGGCCAAAGCATTGAAGGTTTGGCTTTGCTGATGCGGATGGAGCCGGATGAATTTGCTCAGCTTGAAAAAAATTGGATTCCACCGGATGACATTCTTCAGCGGATTTGCTCACTGTTTGAATGGAATTATAAGGACATCAAACGGCTTGCCGACAATACCCCCTCAGAAAAACCCAAAAAAACCATTCCGGAAAATCAGCAATCTGCTTCAGTAGAAAAAACTTCTGCTGATGTTCCGCCGACACCATTTGCAAAAAAAATCAAGGAAGCACGCACTGCAGCCAAACAGGATGCACGCGGCATTGCAACCTTGTTGGGAGTTTCTCCGGATTATTATGAGGAGTTTGAAGCAGGTGTAATCCCTCCGGATGATTTGCTCCGTAAATTATGTTCGTTGTTTGGTTGGAATTACAAACAAATACGGCAAAAAATCAATACCCAAAGTACTGTTTTGCTTGGCAGCCGGCAGCCTCTGCTTCATGCCAGGGAAATTCAAGCACGCTTACCAAAGCTGGAATTGCCTGAAATTCCTGAAGTCCCTCCACCTGTTACACTGAACGTGCAAATAAAACAAGCGAGAATAGCTGCAAAACAAAATGTGGATGGAATTTCCCTTTTGCTGCAAATCAATCCTGAATTATACGAGCAGATTGAATCCGGAGATGTGAATCCGGATCCGGATTTGTTGAAACGCATTTCTTCTCTATTTGGCTGGAATTATCACGAATTGTTGAATCGTGAAAAAAGTTCTCAATTCAGCAAACTTCAGCCTGCTGTTACCTCTCTGAAATCTTCGGACTCTTCAATTTCCAAAACAAAACTCAAAAAAGTTCAGCAGGAAATTTCGGAAAACTGGCAACAAATATCCCGAGAACAGCAGGAAACATTATTGACACAGTTGGAGTTGGTTAGTGAGATGATGAAACGCTGGGAAAAAGTAGACTAGTTTTGTTTTAAGTGGTGTTGTCAAAATCGCTGCTTTGTAGAATACAAACATCCAGAGCATTCTTATATTTGAGCTACATATAATCCAAAGGGGGTCAGACTATCGGAATTCTCAACCATGCATTGATAGCAGTTTTACCTTCTTTCCACAGTTGTTTTAACTTATT
>DTUH01000310.1:3884-6009 GCA_012964265.1 Candidatus Lambdaproteobacteria bacterium | reverse complement strand
AACAAAAAGAAAATATGACGCTGACTGAGCAGTTAATTGAGCTGATTGAAAGCAAACCTATTGAGGAAAAGGATATAAAGGCGGCCTCGTGGTTTGTGCTGGACGCCATGGCAAATATAGTTGCGGGGCGCAGGACTGAGCCGGGAAGGATTCTAAATCGCTGGTTTTTGGATGAACCGCCAAACACTTCACGTACAGTGCTCTGGCTGGGTGCTCTGATGCACATCCTTGAAGTTGACGACCTGCACCGTCAGTCGGTGGTCCATCCGGGATGTGTAGTCATTCCAACGGTGCTTTCTCTCGGCCTGCGCGAAGGTCACAGCGGCAGGGAGTTGCTGGAATCTGTGCTTAAGGGTTTTGAAGCCTGCACCAGGATCGGCAATTCTGTTGGTCCTGCACATTACAAAATTTGGCACAATACCGCTACCTGCGGAACATTCGGTGCAGCTTATGCGGCCGGTTCACTGCTTGGGCTGAGTAGGTCACAGCTTCGTGATGCTCTCGGAAATGCCGGTACACAGTCCTCAGGACTCTGGGAATTTTCTGAAAGCAGTGCAATGAGCAAGCACCTTCATGCAGGACGTGCAGGACAGTCCGGGTTGATATCCGCGGACTTGGCCCGTTACGGTTTTAGCGGGTCACCCACCATTCTGGAAGGCAAACGCGGTTTTTATGCTGCCTGCTGTCCTGACGCGATTCCGGAGGCTTTGCTTAGCAATCCGGAAGAAAAGTGGCAACTGCATAATACTTCGTTTAAGCCTTGGCCTTGTTGCCGTCATACCCATCCCGCCATTGACGCCGCACTGGAAATTTCGATTCAGATTAAAGGAGAAGTGCCTGAATCCATCGAACTTGGAGTTACTCAGGCTGCCCTTGATGTGTGCGATAAGCCAACCCCGGAAACACTTTACGATGCCAAGTTTTCTTTGCAGCACTGTGTCTCTATCGCCATACTTGACGGCCAAGTTGGTTTCGATTCTTTTGAATCCGGAGCACGGCAAAAAACTTCCGGATTGGCCGGGAAGTTCAGCCTGAAATGTAATGAAGAAATTGAACAAGCTTACCCGGAAGCATGGGGTGCAGAAGTGAATGTTAAATTAAAGAACGGTAAAGAATTTAGCGTCCACCGGCAACACGCCAAAGGTGATCCGGACGCATCGCTTTCTCCCTCAGAGATGCGAGAAAAAGCAGTGATGCTTTTTCGCTTTGGCGGTGTTCAGGATCCAGAGAATTGGGTGGAACGAATTCTGAAACTTTCGCGGGAGCCTTCCTTTCGTGATAGTGATCTACCGGAATCGGTCAATGGGTTATGACGAAGTCCTGAGATTAAATGCTCCTGTGGAAATAAAACCCCTATTTGTTTCTTCTGGATTTTGAGTAAATCATATTTTTGTTGACTTTTTTTACTCCTGCCTGAGACTATATACAAGCAAAACTGTGTAAGTATTTGACGGTTTAGCAAATAGTCTGAAATCCACCCCGCACCTAAATCAGTAAGCAGGAAATCACTAAAACCAGAGGCTGTTTAGGTACTGGGTCATTTCGACTAAAGGGAAAAATCTTAATTATATTAGTGTTTAGTTTATGAAAGATTTTTTGCTTCGCTCGAAATGACACGGTTTCAAGACTTTTTACAAAGGCATCAAATTTGAAAACCACAACTATAATTTTAACTTCAAATATTTCATTTCATGTTTGACGACGATCAGGATATTAAGGCGATCAGGGACGGGATCAAGGCTTTGTGCCTCAAATTTCCAAATGAGTATTGGCGGAATAAAGACCGTTCAAGAGCTTATCCTGTTGAGTTTGTGAAGATGTTGTCCGATCACGGCTACCTCGGATGTTTGATTCCGGAAGAATTTGGAGGGAGTGGCTTAAAACTCAGAGCTGCCGCTGTTATCCTCGAGGAAATTCATCGTTCGGGAGGAAACGGCGCGGCTTGTCACGCTCAGATGTACATCATGGGAACCTTGCTGCGGCACGGTTCTGACGAACAGAAAAAACGATACCTGCCCGGAATTGCAGAGGGCAGTTTGCGTCTTCAGGCTTTTGGAGTAACCGAGCCCAGCAGTGGTACAGATACGCTGGCTTTGAAAACGACTGCCCGCAAATATGACCATGT
>DTUH01000310.1:0-3850 GCA_012964265.1 Candidatus Lambdaproteobacteria bacterium | reverse complement strand
AAAGTCTGGACCTCACGTGCGGAACATTCAGATTTGATGCTGCTGCTGGCGAGGACAACAAAGCGTGAAGAAGTGCAAAAACGTACCGATGGTCTGTCAGTTTTTCTAGTGGATATGCGTACAGCCAGGGAAAACGGTTTAACCATCAGACCCATCAGAACGATGCTTAACCATGCGACTACAGAAGTCTTTTTTGATGATTTGCGGATTCCGCAGGAAAATCTGATCGGTGAAGAAGGAAAAGGTTTCCGCTACATAATTGATGGAATGAATGCTGAACGGATTCTCATTGCGTCAGAGTGTATCGGTGATTCACGCTGGTTCATTAAGAAAGCGACCGATTATGCTAACGAGCGCATTGTCTTTGATCGTGCTATAGGCAAAAATCAGGGAATTCAGTTTCCAATAGCACAAGCGCACGCCGCGACCGAGGCAGCAGCCCTGATGACCGAAAAGGCGACACTGTTGTATGAAGACGGTGAACGCCCCGGAGCGGAGGCGAATATGGCAAAATTACTTGCAGCCGATGCAAGTTGGAAAGCTGCGGAATCCTGTTTGCAAACGCACGGAGGTTACGGATTTGCCGAAGAATATGATGTTGAGCGTAAGTACAGGGAAACACGGCTGTATCAGATTGCGCCGATTTCTACCAATCTCATACTTTCCTACATAGCCGAACATGTGCTGGGACTACCGAGGTCATACTGATGGGGGCACTTGATGGTTTGCTGGTAGTTAGTCTGGAACAGGCAGTTGCGGCTCCGTTTGTCTCATCCAGGCTTGCTGATGCGGGTGCCAGAGTGATTAAGATTGAACGTCCGGAAGGTGATTTTGCCCGCAAATATGACCATGTTGTCAATGGTAACTCAGCATATTTTGTCTGGTTGAATCGTGGTAAAGAGTCGATAACCATGGATTTAAGGAAACCGGAAGAAATTCGGCTTCTGCTTACAATGCTGCAAAAAGCGGATGTACTAATTCAAAACTTTAAGACGGGCGCTTTAGAAAAAATGGGAATCCGTCTGCCTGAATTAAGGCAGAAAAATCCGCAACTAATCACTTGCTCAATCAGCGGCTATGGCAGTAAAGGAGAATGGTCAAAGATGAAAGCTTATGACCTGTTGATTCAGGCGGAAACAGGGCTTTCTTCGATCACCGGTTCAGTTGATGCTCCGGGGCGTGTTGGCATTTCTGTGGCTGATATTGCAACAGGAATGTATGCATGGTCAGCAATTTTGGAAGCATTGATTTCCAGAAGTATCAGCGGTAGTGGGAGACACATTGAGGTCTCACTCTTCGATGCACTTGCTGACTGGATGGCCGTGCCGTTATTATGGTACGACTATGGCGGAAATGCTCCGGAACGAGTTGGTCTGTCACACCCGTCGATTTGTCCATATGGCGCCTTCAACACTGCGGATGACAAAACGTTGTTGCTTTCCATTCAGAACGAGCGTGAATGGATACGCTTCTGTGGTGAAATTTTGGATGATGCGGATTTTGCAGCGAAGTATCCGGACAATTCCATCCGTTTATCAAACCGTTCCGCAGTTGATAAGCGTGTTGCGGATGTGCTTGGTAAAATGCTTCATGCGGAAGCCGCGAAAAAACTGAAAAAATCTGAAATCGCTTTTGGAACTCTAAATGATGTACAGGGACTCTCATCTCATCCTGTACTGCGACGTGCGGAAATTTCCAATCCGGAAGGTAATATCCGCTTTCCCGCACCGCCTGCCATTTTCGATAACAAGCCTCAAGATACACTTGGGGAGGTTCCAAGGCTGAATCAGCACGGTGACTCAATTCGCGCAGAATTTGAAGAAACTGCATCTATGGAATAAAACTGATGATTCCTGACTACAATTCCTGGTTTGGTAAAAAAGAAGTTTACACTGATCAACTTACTGAGGTTAATTCCTCACGTATGCATCACACATTGAACCTTTCAGGGAAACCGCCATCTTTCGGTGAACCTGTCTTTCCATTGGTTTTGTTTATGTTGGGAGAACCATCCGTTCCGCCTGATCAGGTTGGGATTGATGGTCACCCCTCTCGTGGGAAATTTATGCCACCGGTCGGGTTAAAACGACGGATGTTTGCTGGAGGCGAATATGAGTTTCATCAACCGCTGAAGGTAGGAGACGAAGTGAGTGTTTCCTGGGAAACAACTGACATCACACATAAAAATGGCAATAGCGGAGAGTTGGTATTTGTTAATATTCGCAGGGAGTTCGGCGTAAAAGGAACGCTATGCATTACGGAAAATCGAAAGATTGTTTACACCGATTCCGATCCTAAAGCTCGGCCTCTTGCCGATCCTGAAGAACCAAGTGAATGGGTTGAGGAAATGCAGACGAATACTATACAACTATTTCGCTACTCGGCGCTCACCTTCAACGGTCATCGTGTTCACTATGATCGCCCGTATGCTACTGAAGTTGAGGGCTATCCCGGACTTGTGGTACACGGTCCCTTGCTGGCAACCTGGCTTTCGCTATTTGCCGAAAATAAATCCGGACGCAAGCTCAAAAAGTTTCGGTTCAGCGGAAAACGACCTGTGTTTGACTTACACAATTTTACTCTCACCGGCGAGAACAGCGGCGAAAATACCGTAAAACTGCGTGTAATTGATCATCAGTTTCAACTTGCAGTGACTGCGGAAGCAGAATTTTTTCCGCTGTAACAGAAAAATCAGGCTGCTAATTTTTCAAAAACCTGTCCCTGATTGTCAAAGAGATGACAGTCTTTTGGGGAAAATCCAATTGATACCTGATCCCCTACGCCGATTACCTTGTCACCTGAAGTGTGAACAATTATTTCGTCATTTTTTTCTGTGTTCACGTAAAGGTAGGTCTCTCCACCGAGACGTTCCACCGCAAAAACCTTACCTTGTAATTGTGCGTCTGCATTTTGAGTTAACTCAAGATGTTCCGGACGCACTCCAATTCGAACAGATTTACCCGTAGCGGTCTCATCTCCTGGAGAACAGGGGATTTGTATTTTATGTAAATTATCTAACTCAAATTCAACGTTATGATCAGAAATTCCTGAAATCCTGCCATCCATAAAATTCATAGAAGGAGATCCGATAAATCCTGCTACAAATAAATTCGCAGGCCTATGGTACAAATCCAGCGGCTCTCCGACTTGTTCCACATTTCCATCCCGAAGCACTACAATTTTATCTGCCATTGTCATTGCTTCCACTTGATCGTGTGTGACGTAAATCATGGTGGCATTAAGTTCACGGTGTAACTTTGTCAACTCAATACGCATCTGCACTCTAAGTTTTGCGTCCAGATTTGAAAGTGGTTCATCGAAAAGAAAAACTTTTGGATCCCTGACAATTGCCCGTCCGATGGCAACCCTTTGTCTTTGGCCTCCGGAAAGCTCTTTTGGTTTGCGTTCCAGTAGTTCCGTAATCTGCAAAATTTCTGCGGCTTCCAGGACTTTTTGATCAATTATCTTTTTGTCGGTCTTGGCCAGCCTCAAACCAAATGACATGTTTTGGAAAACATTCATGTGTGGATAAAGCGCATACGATTGAAAAACCATCGCAATTCCACGTTTGGCCGGCGGCAGGAAATTTACCTGGACGCCATCGATTTCAATCTCACCGCTCGTTATGTCCTCCAAACCCGCAATCAAACGCAGAAGTGTTGATTTTCCGCAACCGGAAGGTCCTACGAAGACAACAAATTCGTTGTCCTCAATTTCAAGATCCACTCCGTGTATAACTTCTGTGTTTCCGAACTTTTTATAGATGGAGTGCATTTTTACGTTTGCCATGGAAGACTCTTGTGTTAGCGATTATAAAAAAAGTGTATAGAAATGTGATTATAAAATTCCT
>DTUH01000309.1 GCA_012964265.1 Candidatus Lambdaproteobacteria bacterium | reverse complement strand
TTCTCCCTCAATTCAGCTATCCGATCCCGTAATTCCGCCGCACGTTCAAATTCCAGGGATTCCGCTGCTTCGCGCATTTCTTCCTCAAATTCAGCAATTTTTTCTTCCAGATTGATCACTGTTTCGTAAACCGGAGTTTCTTCGGCGACGTAAGGCCCGCTTTCCAGCATTTCGTCCAATTCAACCGGAGCAAGAGACGGGGCAATTTTTCGGAAAATGGTTTTCGGAACAATGCCGTGTTTTTTATTGTAAGCTTCCTGTTTTTGGCGGCGTTCATCGGTAAGGTCAAGTGTAATTTGAATTGATGCAGTAATTTTGTCGGCATACATAATGACGCGCCCATTGGCGTTTCGTGAGGCACGACCGCAGGTTTGGATCAGCGAACGCACGGATCGCAAAAATCCTTCTTTATCTGCATCAAAAATTCCAACCAGCGACACTTCCGGCAAATCCAATCCTTCCCGGAGCAGGTTGATTCCAACCAAAACGTCAAATTCTCCGGCACGCAAATCATGCAAAATCTGGGTCCGTTCTACCACATCAACGTCAGAATGCATGTAACGTACTCTCACATCAAGATCGTCGTAATATTCAGTGAGGTCTTCGGCCATACGTTTTGTGAGGGTGGTGATGAGTACCCGTTCATTTCGTTTGGCCCGCATACGGATTTCATGCAGAATATCATCAACTTGTCCGAGCACCGGCCGAATTTCGATTATTGGTTCAAGCAAACCGGTGGGACGCACCACGAGTTCCGCCATTTGACCCTCGGTTTGCTCCAGTTCGTAATCTCCCGGAGTTGCTGAAACATAAATCTTTGTTTGCGGAAATTCTACAAATTCCGGAAACTGGAGAGGCCGGTTATCCACTGCAGAAGGCAACCGGAATCCATGTTCCACAAGAGTAGATTTTCTCGAAAAATCACCGCGATTCATTGCTCTAAGCTGGGGTAGAGTCATGTGACTTTCATCAACAAAAATCAAAGAATCATCCGGAAAATAATTGAGCAATGTGGCAGGAGGGGTTCCGGCCGCACGGCGATCAATGATGCGGCTGTAATTTTCAATTCCGGAACAGGAACCGGTCTGTTCTATCATTTCGAGATCATATTCTGTACGCTGTAAAAGACGCTGTGCTTCCAGAATTTTATTGTTTGCATGGAGGTCTTCGAGACGTTCCCGAAGTTCTTCACGGATCAAGCGCAAAGTTTCCGGAATATGTTCTGCAGGTGCGACATAATGTGACGCCGGATAAATTACAAAATGCTGATATGAAATCTGCTTTTTTCCGGTCAGAGGATCAAAGCGGACCAGACTTTCAATTTCGTCACCAAACAATTCCACTCTAATTGCCGACTCAGATTCAGCCAGATAAATATCAATTACATCGCCGCGCACCCGAAAAGTTCCTCTGTGAAAGTCAATATCGTTGCGGGTGTACAGTAATTCGACCAGTCTTGCTAAAATAACCTGCCGCGAAAATCGCTCTCCTACCTTAAAAATGAGCAGCATTTTTTCGTATTTTTCCGGTGAACCAATTCCGTAAATGCATGAAACACTTGCTACAATCAGCACATCTCGACGCTCCAGAAGCGAACGCGTTGCCGACAAACGTAAACGGTCAAGATCATCATTGAGTGCAGTATCCTTTTCAATGTAAAGATCACGGCTTGGAACGTAAGCTTCCGGCTGGTAGTAATCATAATAACTGACAAAATACTCGACCGCGTTTTCAGGAAAGAAGGCTTGGAATTCGTTGTATAGCTGCGCCGCGAGAGTTTTATTGTGCGCAATAACCAGGGTGGGACGCTGTAGATTTTGAACAACATTGGCCATTGCGAATGTTTTTCCGGAACCGGTAATTCCCAGCAAGACCTGGTGCTTTTGTTTTTCTTCGACTCCATTCACCAAAGCCTCAATTGCCTGAGGTTGATCTCCGGATGGTTTGAACTCAGATTGAAGATTAAATTCCATGGATTACCAGCTAATTATCAATCACTTCCAAAGGCCACTTGATCATTCCCTGCGGATAAATCACGCTCAAAGAATAAAGTCCGTGTGCCGGAGCAGTAATTCCCGCCAGCTTACGTTTACCGCTTTTAAGAGCTTCGGCGACATCATCAATGTTTTTGCGGCCCTGCCCGACTTCAACTAAAGTTCCGGTAATTATGCGTACCATGTGCTGTAAAAACGAATTTGCTTCAATTTCTATTTGCAGGGTTGAGTTACTGAGGAGCGTTTTTGCAATCAATATTTCACGCATATTTTTGACCGGATTTGGTGAAGAACAACTTGCGGCACGAAATGCAGAAAAATCGTGTTCCCCGATTAAAACGTCAGCAGCTTCTTCCATCCGTTTTATGTCTAATTTCTGATTAACCCACCAGCTTTGGTTACGAGAAAAGACTGCCCGGTAAGGAAGGTTGTAAATAAGATAGCGGTAGCGTTTGCCAATTGCGCTGTGCCTGGCGTGAAATTCCGGAGAAACAATTTGTGCGTATTTAACAACAATATCAGCCGGTAAAACGGCATTGAGCGCGATACGCCACTTTTCCGGCGTTTTGAAGTTTTCTGCTGAAGACTTAAAATTTGCGGTGAAATTGAGGGCATGAACTCCGGAATCGGTACGCCCCGCTCCGTGAACTTTTACTGATTCTCCGGTCAAACTTTTGACCGCCTGTTCAAGTTTGTCTTCAATGGTGGGTGAATCGGGCTGAACCTGCCATCCGTGATAGCAGGTTCCATCATATGTCAGCAGCAGCAACCAGTTTTGTGCAGAAGGCACGGGAGTTTTTTGGACGCGTTAGCTGTTTGCCTGTTCTGCCAACGCACGAACGCGGGATGGATCATTACCTGTAACACTGTCAACTTCTTTTCCATCTTTGAGAAGGACTATATAAGGAATTCCTCGAACTCCAAAACGGGCCGCAGTCTGCATATTTTTGTCCACATCAAGCTTGCAAACTTTTAGTTTACCTTCCATATTTCCGGCAATTTCATCAATCAACGGTGCCAATGCTACGCACGGACCGCACCATGTTGCCCAAAAATCAATGAGCGCATAGCCCGATTTGGTTTCTTCTTCAAAGTTGGAATCCTCAAGGTGAATTACCTTGTCGCTTGCCATATTCTGCTCCTGTTAGGGTAACGAATTAAATCCGGATACATTGGTAAAAACCTAATCCTGTTCGTAAAAAACACGAACTGTGACTGATTAATATGTCAAATATACGAGATCAAAACAAGTTAATTCCGGAAGATGTTCTATTTCAAAGCTTAAACACGCTTGAAAAAATCATGTTAATATCAAATCTTAAAATGCTTTTGAAAGATAAATTGGTGGAAAAATCTTGCTTAATCACAAAAATCTTCTAACTTGAACTGAGAAGAAATGAGCATCATACCTCTTGTTAGTAAAATTTTCAGAGTAGATTGCTCTCATTTTATTAAACATAGATTTTTCATGAATGAATTGATTCGACAAAAAATACGTCAGTATTTGGTTCATTCGTTTTTATATTATCAACTGGATGAGTCAATAATATCTGACCAGCATTATGATGAAATATGTTTTGAAGTTTTGCAGCTAATGGAAACCGATGCTGACGCACATTTACTGCCTTATCACGAGCTGGTAAAAACCAGCCTCTCGGATGATGCCTCCGGCTTTTCTGTACGAAAATATCCTGCTGAAATTATCAGTTCTGCCATGCACTTGCTCTATCAACATAATCCTGTTAAATCCATGTCCTTTGACACCTTTTTGTCTCGTTTTGGCTACAGTCTATCCTGAGATTCCGAATGCCTAGGAAGAACATCAAAAACAATCCTCAACAGAAAGAAAATCCCATTGCTCGGGAAGAAGAAAATATCCCTCATGCAGAAGAGTCGCTTCAGTTGCTCTGTCAAAAAATACGGGAAGCTCGAATTGCTAATAAACTTTCGCTTGAAAGTGTTTCCGGTCACCTGCATATCGGTGTCAGAATCCTGGAGGCCATCGAAGAAGGCAGGCCGGAAAATGGACCAACTCCCGTGTTTTTTCGTGGACTGGTTCGTACCTACTGTCAGTTCTTGGGATTGGATAAGACCGAACTAATTGATAAGATTGATAATCTCCTGAAAACCCAAGACCAGGATGATGAACTTAACAAAATAATTCTTAACCCGGTTTTAGCAATCAGAGATTCGCATCCGGTTCGCAATACTATTACAATTTTAGTTATATTGCTTGGCGGGTACTTGTTCTACTCCCTTTATTTTGTGCAGGAGCCTCTATTTATTGCAAATGACAATGATTCACAAGCAGCACCCGCGGTTGTTGAAGTTGAAGCTAAAATCGAAACTCCACAGTCGATTGCTCCAACAATCCAGGAAACCGTTGTAGTTACAGAATTATTACCTGAAAAACTGGAAGAACCGACTGAGGTTCCTACTGAAGATGTGAAACAACCGGAGATTACCGAAAGTTTGCAGACGGAAGTAGTGCAGATTCCTGTGGAACCGCTCACTCTTGAAGTTGAAGCCTCTAAAGGTACTTGGATCAGTATCTCTGTTGATGGCAAAGAAACCGAAGACTTTCGAATTGAAGCTGATGAAATTCAGCAGTGGGAAGCAACAGACAATTATCTGCTGACTCTTGGAAATACCCAGGTTGTCAGGGTTTTGTTGAACGGTAGAGAAATTGAAACAGATCGAACTCATCATTTACTCAAAGATTGGCTCGTTGACGCAAGTTTGTTACCTTGAATGCTTTTAGCATATTGTCTTCAGAAAAAGGTTTTTTCAAAAAAATACTGGAATACAGAAAAAAGTTCTCGTGTAAAAACTGTGATACTAACTGTTTTACAGCCAGCATTTTTTATTTTAATTATAGAAGGAACCGGCAAGAATTTATTTGCCGTAAATCTCCTCAATTGAGAATCAAAAATTCCATGCAGCAAATCCCTCCGTTTGAACACGGGAAGCGCTACCGTCCTCTTAGTCAGCACTATCTGGAACGATTTGGTGAGAAAGTATATAAGGTCAGTGTATCAGTCGCAGATTCCTGCCCAAACAGAGAAAGTCACAACGGAATGTCTGTCTGCGTTTTTTGTGATGAATGGGGTTCCGCCGCATATCACCAACAGCGTGACAAACCTATCCGGAAACAAATCCAAACTAACCGAGAGGCAATCCGCAGGCGCTATCGAGCAAAAAAATTTTTGATCTATTTTCAGGCATACACCAATACCTTTGGTCGTTTTAAGGAAATGGAATCTTTGTTTCAGGTGGCCTTGAAGGAAAAGGATGTAGTCGGTTTGGTGGTAGGAACCCGTCCGGATTGTTTGCCTAAAAGAGTTTTGCGGAAATTTGCGGAAATCGCGCGTGAGCACTATCTTTCTGTTGAACTCGGAGTACAGACTTTTGATGATGCCCAGCTGCTTTTCCTCTCACGGGGACATGACAGCGCTTCTTCTATGCAGGCAATCCGCAAATTGAAAACAATATCCGGTGTGAATTTGTGTGTGCATCTGATGTTTGGACTTCCGGAAGAAACTGATCAGCAAATTCGAGAAACAGCAGAACTGTTATCAGAACACGAAGTTGACGGAGTAAAGTTACACAACCTGCACGTACTCCGGAATACTCCACTGGAAAAGCTGTATCGCGAATCTCAATTTGTGCCGGTAGAATTGGAAGAATATACCCGTAAAGTAAGCTTATTTCTTGAAAACCTTTCTCCAACAATTGCTATACATCGCTTAGCAGCCGTTGCTTCACGATGGGATGAGTTAGTCGCGCCGGAATGGACCCGAGAAAAAATGCGGCCAACTCAATATATAGATGATTATCTGGCATCAAATGAAACTTGGCAAGGGCGGAACTTAACAAGTTGTACCGGGTGACATGCAGGAAAATAGCTGTCAAAAAATTTTCATTAAAACGAACTTTCTTTAAAAATATAAATTTTGTTACCTAAAACAATTAAAGTGCAAATTAATTCAGAAAATGAAAATTCCTTTGAACTTAACACTACAGAAATAGATTTTGAAACTGCAATTGTTGATGAATCAGACCGAACATTAGTCAAGCGGATGTTGGAACTGCTGCATGACGCTAAGGCTGAAGAAATTGTTTTCATAGATGCACATGAACGTTCAAGTTTGGCTGATTATCTGTTGATTTGCCAGGGCCGTTCCCAACTGCACTGCCGAAGTATTGCTCAAAATGTGGAATATAATTTGAAACAGGCAGGCGAGATTTCTTTGGGACTCGAAGGAGAACGTGAAGGAAACTGGGTACTTTTGGATTATGGAAATATTATCCTGCATGTGTTTCATCCGGAAATTCGCAGGTATTATAAATTAGAAGAACTCTATTCAAGACGACCCGAAGAGGTTTACGCTGAAAACTCTGAGTCCGCAAAATATAGAAACTAAGGAAAAACGATGCCAGACGAGGGGCAACCGGAATGGCTGGAGACGCTTGAGAAAACTCCTCTAACTTCAAGATTACGACGCAAAGAGTCTCTGAAGCGCTTCAATACCTGGCGTATTGGAGGAACTGCAGATTGTTTGATTGACGTCGTTAATATTACCGATTTAAGTTTTTTACTGCCTTTCATCAGCAAGCACCGCATTCCCTGGTTTATCCTTGGAAAAGGTTCCAACCTTCTCATTCCTGACACATCCTGGCCCGGCATCATTCTGCATTTAAGCGGCGAGTTCAAAAGCTGGGAGCCTCTTGAACAAAACAATTCAACCCACAAAAAAAATAAGGTTTCCGCAGGAGCGGCACTGGCCGATGTGACATTTGCTCAACGCTGTGTGACACATGGCTGGGGAGGCATGGAATTTTTAATTGGAATTCCCGGAACGATTGGCGGCGCGGTTGCAATGAACGCCGGAGCACACGATGGAGAAACCGCAGAATTCTTGCTTGAAGCGGAGTGGGTGGACATGGAAGGTAATTTAAATACCTCTGCAAGAGATAGTCTTGAATTCCGTTATCGTTTCTCTGAACTTAATGGAAATTATGGAAAAATTATAACACGTGCAGTTTTTGAACTGCAGGAATCGGATCCGGAAACTGTAGAAAATAAATTGCTGGAATGTCAAAATTTCAGGATGGAAAAACAACCTTACAATCAACCCAGCTGCGGTTCCGTATTCAAAAATCCTCCCGGAAATTTTGCTGCACGCATGATTGAAGATTCCGGATTAAAAGGAAAAATCCGGGGTGGTGCGCAAATCAGTCTCATACATGCAAATTTTATTGTTAACCTTGGAAACGCGTCATCCACAGATATTTTAGCGTTGATTGATACGATTCGAGAAACTGTTTTTAACAAGCATTCCATTTATTTGGAGCCAGAGGTTCAAATCCTGCAAAGTTCAGTGTACGGATAATTTTTAGCAGTTAGCCGAAAACGTGTTGCACACAACCGTTTTCGCAAATGCACGAAAACCCTACACTGACATACTTTAACTGAAAGCCTCGTTCATCCATGCAGGATCTCAAACGACAATCAAATCGACGTCCGGCTGTGCGTAAGCTCCGGACATCATCAATGAGCGTCCGGAAAAACAGCAGCAATCCAATTCCCGGTCTTTCTGTTAAACTACGCAAACCACGTGTAGATCCTGGTTTCAGCAACTCCTGGGTACCTCAATATTTTGTTGAAAATGAACCTGCCTTGCTGCGTCAAAAAATACGCAGGCTAATACAAAACTTTTTTGGACTCTGCGGACTGGTTTTTATATTATGGCTGGCCGGAGGCAGCGTTTGGTTCGGTCAGAAGTTTTTTCATCAACCTCTTACAAAGGTGCTTATAAAAGGGAACGAACTTTTGAACGACTTTGAGGTGCTGAATGCGAGTGGACTACGTCCCGGTCAACGTTTGATTGATCTGAAGCCATATCAGGTCACGGCACGTTTGCAGACACATCCGATAGTAAAAAAAGCAGATATTCGTCGAAAATTTCCTGATGAGATTCACTTGGTTCTAAGTGAATTTCAGCCTGTTGCTTTGCTTAAGGTTTCACAAAAGACATCTGTTTTTTCACCTTCGTCAATAACAAAAACGAAATACGTTCTCATTGACGAAGATCAACTCCTGCTCAAACAATTACCAGTTAATGAGCTTTGGGATTCCCCGCACAAAAATTTGCCGCTCATCAAAGGCCTGACTGTTTCATCGATGAAACTTGGTACGCACTTGAAATCACCGGTTCTGGAAAGAGGATTAAGATTCCTGGCAACATTACAGAAGATGGCAGCAGAGCAAAAAACCGCAGAACCAAAAGTACAAATTAATCTTAAAAACCAATTCAGAATGGTTGACTGGTCATCTCATCCAATTCACATTGATATTTCTGATCCACTTAATCTAAAAATTAACTGGCCTGTAAATTTTTCTGATATTAAAACCGGTTCTCCGGAACCTTTGCGTACAGTTCCGCTGACGATTCAAATTGGAAGTCGAGATTTTGGCGAACGCCTACGCACCTTCCAAAACATTTTTCCAGTCCTGGATAAACAACATCCCGGATTAAAAAGTATTGACCTGCGCTACAAAAATAGGGTAATGCTAATACCATGATCTAAATTCAATAAAACTGAAACTTAGACATTTTGTCTAAACGCATTTAGTGGAGCAGGACGATGGGCTTGTTGGATGAACTGGTGCAGGAAGAAGATCTGGATCCGGAAGTGTTGCGGCAAAGCGGCAGTACTTACAAGTCACTCTCGGAGCTTGAGAAAATTCAACGTCTGATTCAGATGGATTTGCTGGATGAATCTCACTTTCTACGAAATTTGTCTGTTCGTTACGGTCTCCCTCTGCTCTCCACTACACGTGATGAAGTCCATAATCACGAAAATCTCCCTTTATCAAAACAGCTTTATGAACGTACAGGCATTTTACCGATGCGTTTTGGTTCAAAGTGTGCCTGCTTGTTGTCAGTTCAGTCAAATTGGCTGAAAATGAATCAGGTGGCCTTTCAGCTGGGCGAACCGGTTTATTGGCATTTAGCACAACAGCAACAAATTGAGGCGCTGCTTGAAACTTCACAAATCCCTTTAGCAGGTGCTGATATTTCAGCAACCGACAGAATTCATCACGTGTTTGAAGAAGCAATTGCCCGCAGAGGTTCTGATATTCATTTTGAACCGGAAAAAAACAACCTAAGAATCAGATACCGTATTGACGGCTACCTCCAGGATGCCGCGTCTATGCCACTGAGTCTACACCCACTGATTTTATCCCGTATTAAGTTATTAGCTGGAATGGACATCTCTGTGCGCCGCCGTCCCCAAGATGGGCATTACACTTTTCGCTCTCACGGAAATAGGCTTTTTGATGTCAGGGTTTCAACTTTGCCCGGACAATTGGGGGAGAAACTGGTGTTGCGTCTTTTGGATCAAACACCTGTACAGCACAAATTGGAGGCACTTGGTTTTTTCAAAAATGATCTGGAAATGCTCTATCAGGCAAGCCAGGCACCGAGCGGCTTAATTCTAATGGTTGGACCTACAGGCAGCGGAAAAACAACAACGCTCTATGCGATTCTTAATGCACTTAATTCGCAAGAAAAAAATATCCTGACTATCGAAAATCCGGTTGAATACCATATTGAGGGAATCACCCAGGTTTCAGTCAAGCCGGAACAAGGGTTGGGATTTGCGGAAACATTACGGGCCGCTTTGCGTCAGGATCCGGATGTTCTTTTGATTGGAGAAATAAGAGATGAGGAGACAGCAAGCATTGCGGTAAAAGCCGCGCTTACAGGACACTTGGTTCTTTCAACTCTTCACAGCAGCGATGCTGTGACTGCAATACAACGCTTACTAAACCTCGGAATTGCTCCGGACTTATTAGCGGAAACACTAACTGTTATTGTTTCACAAAGACTTGTGCGGCGTCTTTGTTCACACCATAACGATGACAAGACGAAACCGATTAAAACTGACAAAAATTGTTTGCGCTGCCGTGGTACAGGATATTCCGGACGCATTCCCGTTTACGAAATTCTCAAGGTAAACTCCCTCGTGCGGGACAGAATTCAGGCCGGTGACACCGGTAGAAAACTAGTAAGACCGGAACCGGAACTATATTTTCATACAATGGAACAAACTGCTCAAAGACTGACCAAAGAAGGTTTGACTGACTGGAAAGAATTGCAGCCGCTTTTACTCAACGTTTGAGAATTGATTTTAGTTTAGAGAATTTAATGTACAATTCTTCTTTTTATCTGATTTTCTTTGTGAAATACATATTTTAATTTCATTGCAGAATGCCGTGAATGGAACATATTACTAATCCGCTGGAGTCAATACACATTCACTTTGACGGTTTCATCAATGCAAGCGTGAAAGCAATTGAACCACGTGATCCGACAACTTCCGGTCATTCCAGCAGAGTTGCGAGACTCACCATCACCTTAGCGGAAACTTTACATCAACTTGAAACCGACGTTTTTCATCAGTACGTTTCACAGCAGATCACTTAGTGTAATTCGCTATGCGTCCCTTTTGCACGATTTTAGCAGGATAGGTGTAAAAGAACGTGTTCCGGAAATCGAACATGCTCATCATGAAAAGCTGAATGGTTCCGGATATCCACAGCATTTGACTGAAGATGAAATTCCAAAGGAGTCAAAAATAATGACAATTTCAGATATTTATGCCCCCCTAACTGTCTGGGATCGGTCATATAAAAATCTATGACTTCTGAACGGACTTTAAATATTTTGGGTTTTGAAGCGAAGAACAAGCATCTTGATCAGGATCTGCTGGAAATTTATCAATGCATAACTCGATAGTTTGGAAAAGCGTCCAAATTAGCATGAATTTAATTGTAGATTTTTCTGTAACTCAGCCCTGCTACGGGTTTGAGCGGGTTGTAGTTCTTCTGTAATTATGATATGCTAGCCGATTAATTATAATCTTTCTGTGATTTTAATTCATGAGTAACTTTTCAATCCTTCTGCTCAAAGATAGCGACGTTGGTGTACGTCAGTATCATTTTGGGTCAAAGTTACTGTTTTTTTTGTTGACACTTTTTTTGATAGGAACAGCTGCATTAGGTTGGAAGTTTTTTGAGCAATTCCAGACAATCACAAAGCAAAGTCTGTTGATTGAAAAGCAGGAGAAGACTCAGATGGCCTTTCAACAGCGGATTGATCTTTACGATGGGCGGGAATCCCGGATTTCGTTTCTTGAAGATTATGTGGAAGAGTTAAAACAGTCCGAGCATAACAGCAACGTAATGTTTAAAAAACATTCGGCCCTGTTTCGTTCAAACACACAGAAGCTGGATGAACTGCACAATTATATCTGTCAGACACTCGAAACTCAGTGTGCGCCAAAACTCAATATTCAGGCAAACCCTAAACAGACTGTACTGTGGCTTGAGCAGATTTATCAGGACTTTATAGTCTTTAATCAGTCATTGCAAAAATTTGATTCACGTCGCAGAAGTTTTGAAGAACAGGCAAATATCATTCAACAGTTACGGGGACAACTCGTTGAAACCGAACAGAATTTGTCTGAGCATATGGAGTTCCTCAAAGTTAATCAGGAAACAGTTACTCGTCTCACAAAAAAGATTAGCAAAACTACCGGCATAACACTTAGTAAAATAGGTAAAAGCAAACAAGCAAAAACAAAAACAGGACGCGGAGGACCAACAATTTTAGACAGCTTGTCACTTGACTCTCCACAGGTACTTTTAAGTTCTGGTAATTTACGTCATTTTCTTTACAGCAATTCCGACAATT
Source organism: Candidatus Lambdaproteobacteria bacterium (assembly GCA_012964265.1). Classification (GTDB taxonomy): domain Bacteria; phylum SAR324; class SAR324; order SAR324; family NAC60-12; genus Arctic96AD-7. The sequence goes on along the minus strand of DTUH01000309.1, from coordinate 14,264 downwards.
ATGACGTAACCGTCGCACAACTGGAGGATTTGAGCCGGCTGATAGAACGAAATCATAGTATCTGGAGACAAACTCCAACCATGATTCCTATTCGCAGCAGAGCATTATCAGATCGCTATGGAATGCGTGTGGATCCATTCTCAAAGAAACGTGAATATCACGCCGGTATTGATTTCAGAGCGCGTAGAGGTACTCCCGTTTATGCTCCTGCTGATGCAGTTGTCAGGATCGCAGGTCGTAAAGCAGGTTTTGGTTTACTGGTGGAACTGCTTCACGGTAGAGGTTTTTTTCCTGGAAAGAAAAAATCTGTTCGCTACAGAACACGGTTTGCACATCTTTCTAAAATAAAGGTGAAGCGCGGCCAGCAAGTGAAACGCGGGGATTTGTTAGGATTGGTAGGAAGCACAGGACGCAGTACAGGACCGCACCTCCACTATGAAATGATCATTAACGGACGTCGAACAAACCCGTTGCTGCCAATTTCCAGATTTAATCCGGATCAGCGTCTTTATCGACATTGATTCAAAAGCAAATAAACAAACATGTCAAAGCAAAATGCTGCAACAAACAAAGGCTTAGGTTACCTGGGTAAAGATTTATTTATCGAAGGTACTATCCATGCACAAAAAAAATTGGTTGTTGGCGGGACTATCAATGGTTCTGTTTCAGGCGATCAGGAAATTGTAGTTGCGGAATCCGGTAATGTTAATGGAAGGCTAGAAGGAAACATCGTTCTGGTTGCAGGAAAAGTGACTGGAGATTTGTTGGCCCACAAGCGCTTGGAAGTTAACGCGACTGCAACAATTCAAGGTGAGGTGCATGTTCCTTCCGGACAGTTTCTAATACAGGAAGGCGCACATCTGGAGGCTCAATGCAAAACGCTTTTCGAAGAACCGTCGGTCAAAAAAATATCCTGATTTTAATATTAACGAAATTACCGTATTTTACAAGGTGTTTTATTTTTTAAATTAAAATGCAATACCCAACTGCTAAATCTAGTCTGAATCAGCAAATCCGACCAGTCGTACAATCTAAACGGCTAAAGAACCATGACCGGATACTCTACGTTAGCGGACTGTTTTCACCGCCTAAATCACCAGAGAATCCCGTTGGTTCTGCAAAAGAGACTGAAGAATGGCGCTCACTGTTTACAATGGCCTTAATTGCAGGATTTGGCGCAGTTATGTTCCTGATCACTGTAATTGGAAGCTACGGCATTTTGGCAACAGACCGACTGGAAGCACATGAGCAAAAGCTTGTTCAAAAGCTTGAAACCATGAAGCTCGAGCAAGTATTGATGACAGAAGAAATTTACGCGCTGAAAACAAATCCGGCATACATTGAACTAATTGCCCGCAAACAATTGGGATTAGTGCGTTCTGGTGAGTTAATTTTTTATCTCCCGCAACCCATTGAAAAAATTCCTTAAAGAGCAGATTCCTACAGAAACATTTTTTACTTTATTAAAAATTTCGGCCTTCCAGCTTTTCAACTGCCTGATGAATGATTTCCGGAATCTGAGTTGTTTGATTTTTTTGATAGTTGTAGCAAACCACAATCCCAGTACCTTCTGCAACCGGCTCTGGATGCTTCTCACTGACAATCAGATATTCCATTGAAAAACGTTTCTCTCTTATTTCCGTTATTTTAGCACCGGCAAAAACTGTATCGGGATAAGTGAGTGGAATCCTGAAGCGACAGGAGATTGACCCCAAAATGGGACCTATACCTAATTGTTCCAGGATTTCTAACCAACCCAGAGTTTCAAAATATTGAATACGCACAGTCTCAAAATAGCGAAAGTAGATTACATTATTAACGTGTTGAAACGCATCCATATCGCCCCATTTAACAGGTATTGTTGCAACAACTGGAAAAGTTTTTAATAGTGCCTGCATAGTATTCTCTCTATGAGTGAAATTGAAAAACAAAAACGGGTTAAGCCGCCCAAAAAAGCCCTGATTATCTGCAACGGTAATCCTCCTCCACAAAACTTGCTGAGCCAGTTATGGCAGGAAGCAGATTATCGGGTAGCCGCTGACGGCGGCGCAAATCTGCTAAACTTACTGAAACTGGTTCCGGATGCAGTGGTTGGTGATTTTGATTCACTACAACCTGGGGTGCGACAGCAATTAGCCGAATCGATACTTTATCATGTTAAAGAACAAGACACCAACGATGCAGACAAAGCGGTTCGACATTGCTTGAAACGTGGATTTACAGAAATAAACTTGCTTGGTGCAGACGGTGGACGACAGGATCAGTTTCTCTCAAGTCTGGAAATCCTATTTAAATATTCTTTTCAGGCGAGTCTCATTTTATGGTCTCCACTGGAGCGCATGGAGTTTATTTTGGACTCCTGGAAGGGGAACCTTCCTGCAGGTGCAACGCTCTCGCTACTCCCGCTTTTTGGTGGCGCACAAGGTGTTGTTACCAAGGGTTTAGAGTTTGAATTAAACAATCGAGCTTTGCTTCCGGGAAAAACTCCTTCAGGAGTTTCTAATCGAGTGCTTACAAATCCTGTCTCAGTGACAATCCAAAAAGGTCAGCTTTTATTAATTGTGCAGCACACAGAAAATTTATCAACAATTCCTGATTCAAATTAAAGTTAGAATTACTGTCAAAGTAAGAATGCTGTAAAGCGTTGAAAAGAGGACCGTTGTAGTAACAAATTCAGGTAGCAGTTTGTATTCCAATGCAATGATTGACGCAAGTACGGCTGCGGGCATCGCTGCCTGCAGAATGCCGGTACTGCGCTCCATTCCTTCAAGTCCAAAAAAGGGAACCAGGAGCAGTGCCAAAACTGGACCTCCTATCAAACGCACTGTACTCGCGGCAAAAACGTTGAAGTTAATCTTAATTTTGACTATCTCGCCCATTTGAACTCCAAGTGTAATCAGCATCACAGGGATCATTGCCTGCCCCAGCAGTCCAGTTAGACGTGACAGAAAAATCGGTACTTCAACACCCGAAATATTGTAAACAAGCGCCGGAATCAAGGCAAGTAAAGCCGGTGTTTTAAAAACAGAAAAGACCGCTGTCACACCTCCGCTGCGGGCCCAGCTTGCCACACCAACACAAATGACAAAAGAAATAAAGACAGTCGCCACAAAATATACAGTGGCATACGTCCGGGCTGTCTCACCCATCCGAAATACAATTAACGGCAGTCCAAAATTACCAACATTGCCAAAAGTTGCAATTAGTATAAAAGCTGCGGTAACTTCCCTGGATTGCCTAAGTGCTTTTGCAACCAAAAAACCCAAAAAAGCAACCGCTATTTGGGCAACAAAAATAAAGCCAAGCATGTGTAAAGCCAGATCCGCTTCAATTTGGGTTTTGCTGATAATATTGAACACGAAGGCTGGTACAAACACAAAATAGGCCGGCCTCGAAAGTGAACGTGCTTCAACTTGCAAGCGTGGCCCAATGAAATAACCAATAATTACAAGTACAAAAACCGGAGTGACAACATTGAGAAATACAAATAAAATCCCGCCGATATTTTCCGTAAGATCAAAAACGTTCATTTTCTGGCTGCCAAAATATTAGTGTTGCTTTCGTTTATAACAAAAATTATGTGACTGCTTTATCGGGATGTTTACATTCGAGTGCAATCGCGCAATGTTCACAATCCGGTTTTCGTGATTTGCAGACATAGCGTCCATGCAGAATAAGCAAGTGGTGCGCATCTATTTTCCATTTTGCCGGAACTACTTTCATCAAATTTTGTTCAACCTGCAAAACAGTATCTCCTGGGGCAAGCCCAGTGCGGTTTGATAATCTGAAAATGTGAGTATCTACCGCAATCACAGGCTGCCCGAATGCTGTGTTCAATATCACATTTGCAGTTTTGCGTCCCACTCCCGCAAGTGCTTCCAACTCCTCCCTGTTCTGTGGAACCTTGCTTGCGTGATCCTTCACAAGTTTTCCACAGGTTACGACTATATTTTTAGATTTCGTCGGTGCAAGTCCGATACTCCGGATGTATGAAAATACTTTTTCGGTACCTGCTTCATACATCTTTTCCGGAGTTGGAAATGCAGAAAACAAATCCGGAGTGACTTTATTTACAGAAATATCAGTTGCTTGCGCACTGAGAATTACTGCAATCAACAATTCAAACGTATTGCGGTAGCAAAGTTCAGTTTCCGGATTGGGGATTGAGTCACTCAATTTCTGGAATAAAGTGTCAATGGTTTTTGCTTTCATGTAAAGAGCAGCTCATTTCTGTTTACTTATTGCCAAAATATTTAACCAGAATTGACCTGAGTTAAATTGACAATTAGCAAGAAAAAATTGACAATGGTCCGAAACCAAACATGGTTGCCAAAATTAATTACGGTCTTCCACTAAATGAAACTTCAAACCAAATGGCATTTTCCGTAGATGAAACAAATTGATTTTCAACCACTACGCATTTCAGTACTTGTAATTTCAGATACTCGTACAGCAGATACCGACACTTCCGGGAAAATACTTGCCGAACGACTAACTGAAGCAGGGCACACACTGGCTGAAAAGTGTTTTGTTCCAGATGATAAATACCAGATCCGAGCCGTTCTTTCACGCTGGATAGTGGATCCGGCAGTAGACATTGTCCTGACCACAGGAGGAACCGGACTCACAGGTCGTGACGGAACCCCGGAAGCAGTTAGGCCTTTATTTGACAAGGTAATTGAAGGATTTGGAGAAATGTTCCGCTGGTTATCATATGAGGAAATTTCCACCTCGACTATCCAATCACGAGTCACAGCCGGAGTTGCAAACGGTACTTATATTTTTTGTCTGCCCGGATCTTCGGGAGCTTGTCGAACCGGTTGGGACAAAATTTTAGCCACACAACTCGATATACGCAGCCGACCCTGTAATTTTGCGGAATTGCTTCCAAGACTGACTGAACATTAAACGTAGAACAATTAGAGAGAAAAATTAGCTGACTTTATTCCAGGATGTCCTGCTTGTTCAAATGGATCAATTCCTGTGTGGTTTAACTTTTTGCTCTTTGCAAGTTAATAAATTCCTGCACAACAGGAACAAGTCTTCCCATGCCCTCTTCCTTTGGACACACCACAGGGATCCCCAGACGATCTTCAAGAATTTTTTTCTCTGTCTGTAATTCGGTTTCAGTCAGATCTGAACCGTTCATCGTAACAGCCAAAGTTTCTGCTCCATAAAGCCGAATTAAATCCAGCTCTTCTTCAATCGGCGGCATAGGCCAAAGCTCTCGATCATCGTCTGTCAGGTAGTATTTCTGTTTCGGTGCGTATTGCAAAATAACACCTTTTGCGAGTGCACTGCATAGATATTCCGAACCACATGGACCTGAAGGATTGCGTAAAGAAGATTGTCCTTCGAGTAAAATCAAATCCGGTTTTTCCTCTCGATCACAAAGAATAACAGCAGATTCCAATTCTCCGCTGACGAAATCATTGAGTGTTGAGTCGAGAATAAAACCATAACGTCCGCCCTGCAATTTACCCGTCTGACCGGTATAAATCATTTCTGTACGAATTCCATGCTGCCGGCAGGCATCTCTCAGCCACAGACTGGAGGTGCGTTTACCCAAAGCGCAGTCTGTGCCAAACATGGCAATTCTTGGAGCACGAACATTTAAGATATTGCCGGTCCAAAACGCGTGATCTCTGGTGCTTTTCGGTTTTCGAATATCAAGAAGTTTTGCCTGATTCTCATTTGCAGTTTGCACTAATGCGGAGTCATCACTCAGATAGTGGTGCAGGCCATTAACGATATGCATCCCGCAAGACAGTGCTTCCAGTAACTCCAAACGGAGTTCATCAGGAATGACTCCACCTGCAGTGGCAATTCCTATTATCGCGTATATACCACGACCGCTTTCTTCCGGAACAATCTTGAGTTTTGAACTATGGAAGCGGATAAAATCCCCGATCGACGCGTGAATTGGAATATCAACAGGTTTACCGTCAACGATGTCTCCGGCATCCTGTCCTGCCGTATTTTGATCTATGACTGCAAGAATTTCATAGTGCTCTGATTTCCGAACAAGTCCGAATGCAGTTTTTGCATTACGGGAATCAAATTTACCGCTGGTAAGAATAATTGCCGCTTCTTTCAATGGCGCTCCATTGATTTTTTTATTCCGATTATTAATTTCCTGCATTGACGGCTATTGCCTGTGATATGAAATTATGAAGCATTTTCTTTTACTATTTTTTTATACAAAAGTGCGTCTCCCAACGGATTCCGAAAATAATTTCTTCGGCTGCCTATTTCCTTGTAACCCAGTTTTCTGTACAATGATGTTGCAGATTTGTTGGCCACGTGGACTTCCAGCCAGTGTGATTCTATCTTATCCGACTTCGTAAGTATTTCCAACTGTTCCAACATTAATTCTGCCAGCCCCCGTTTTCTCCATTCAGGATGAATAGCCATTCTGAGAATTTCCAATTCAGGAGGTATGGCTTGAAATGCTAACATTCCTACCGGACAGACATCAGGAATTACCAGCAGCCAATTGTGAAAGGAGGGCTGATATTGCATTTCAAGGTAGTCTTGTTCATTCCAGTGAGAATTAAAACAGAGAGAGTCCATTTCCATCATTTCTTTTGGAGAAGGGAGTAAACAAAGGCCGATGTTGGAGATATGATGCACTGGAGACAAAATCATCACTTCTTCTACCATTTTCTTGAAAAAGAACTTGTAAACTAACAGAAGATTGTTTATAAATATAGGTTTAATTTCTTATTCAATTAAGAGAAGCGGAAACTGTTTGTCAGGGGGTGAAGACATCAGAACCGTTTCTATATGATTCACTACAGAACCAGTTAGTCCGCTTTCATCCCACGGGCACTTAACCAAGCCATTACAAGGAGATTTTATGGCTGTAATTTCAATGAGGCAATTTTTAGAAGCTGGGGTCCATTTTGGCCACCAGACAAAACGATGGCATCCGAAGATGTCACCGTACATTTACGGCATAAAAAACGGTGTTCACGTTATTGATCTGCGTCAAACCTTAACCAAGCTCAAAGAAGCATATGAGTATGTCAAAGCATCCGCGGAAGAAGGCCGTGTGCCGCTTTTTGTCGGCACAAAGACTCAAATTCAGCGCATAGTCAAAGAAGAAGCTGACCGTTGTGGCAGCCCTTACATCAATTTCCGCTGGTTAGGCGGTTTACTGACAAACTTCGGCACGGTCAAGCAGTCCATTGCACGCATGAAAACCTTTGAAGAAATTGCCGGAGATGACGGCAATTACGAAGGCGTTATCAAAAAAGAAGCTTTGATGATGGAACGCAAACGTGTGAAATTAGAACGCTCACTTGGAGGTGTGCGCAATATGAAAAGTATTCCCTCCATGTTGTTCATTACAGATTGCCACAGAGAACAGCTTGCACTAAGAGAAGCCCAAAAGTTGGGAATACCGGTTGTTGGAATTTCCGATACAAACTGCGACCCAACCGGAATTGACTTCATGATCCCCGGAAATGATGATTCTCCGCGTGCAGTCGCGTTGTATGCCAACGTGATTTCGACCGCAGTTCTGGAAGGTTTGGCTGTTCGTAAACAAACCAGGATTGAATCAATTCCGGAAGAAAAAGCTCCTGCAAGAAAAGCTAAAACTGTAACAAAAGATTTTGCGAAGAGGGCCGGGAAGACTCCTGATAAAAAAGTTGAGCCGACACCTGCAAAGAGTGAGAAAAAGGCCTCTGTTGCCGAAGTGAAGGTTATTGAAGAAAATGCTCCGGTTGTCGAGAAGATAGTTGCTGTAGAAAATGCTCCGGTTGTCGGAATGAAGGTTGTTGAAGATAATGCTCCGGTTTCCAAGAAAAAAGCATCGGACGCAAAAGCAAAGCCCGCGGTAAAAGTAAAAGCTGCAGAAAAAAAGGCTCCGGCTGCTAAGGTGAAAATTGCGGAGAAAAAAACTCCGGTTACGAAGAAAGTTCCGGTAAAAAAAGCAAAACCTGCAGCAAAAGTGAGAGCAACAGAGCAAAAAACTGAAAATGCCGGGAAGGAAAAAGCTCCTGAAAAAAAGGCTAATGCAGCAAAAACAACTAAAACTAAAAAGTCAGAAACAGATAAGTAACTGACTCCTTCCAGATGACTTTCCGGAATTACATTTTGTATTTCCGGAAACCACATAAAAACTAATTAAATAATTGGAAACACAAAAAACATGACAATGATTACAGCGTCAGCAGTAAAAAATTTAAGAGAAATAACCGGGGTGGCAATGATGGATTGCAAGAAGGCCCTCGTCGAAACAAATGGAGATTTGGAAGCCGCACAGGATTTTTTGCGTAAAAAAGGCCAAGCCAAAGCCTTGAAAAAAGCCTCGCGTGAGACACGTGAGGGTGCGGTTTGCTTTTCAACCAGTGCAGATGGGAAAAGCACCGGTTTGGTGAAAGTCGCCTGTGAAACTGATTTTGTGGCTCGTAACGAAAAATTTCAGGCATTCATCAAACAACTTGCGAATCAAGTCTGTGAGCAGGGTTCTGACGATCTGTTAGCACAGCCGTTGATAGAAGGCGAAGGAAATGTTGAGGGCTTGTTGACGGGAACTATTGCAGAGTTGGGTGAGAATATGCAAATTCTCAGCAGCAGAAAAATGGAAATTGTCAATGGTGTATTTGGTGGATACATCCACAGTAACGGAAAAATTGGGGTGGCTGTACCTCTGGAAACGGATCAGCCATGTGATGATGTGCGCCTGGGAACATTGGCCCGCAACATTGCCATGCACATTGCCGCTTTTCCGTCTGAAGCAGTGAAACCGGATCAGGTCTCAAAAGAGGTGCTGGCAAAAGAAAAAGAGGTTTTTACGGCCCAGGCACGTGAATCCGGAAAACCTGACAACATCATTGAAAAAATGATTGAAGGTCGTTTAAATAAATTCCTCAAAGAAATTTGTGTGGAAAGCCAACCCTTTGTGAAAGACCCCCAAGTTTCAGTGAGTCAATTGGTTGAAAACACCGCAAAGGAACTTGGGGTGAAAATTAATTTTAACACCTACGAAAAATATCAGTTCTGAACGAAAAGCATGACCCCTAAATTCAAACGTATTTTACTAAAATTGAGCGGAGAAACTCTCGGGGGAGAGCAGGGCTCAGGATTTGAGTATGATACAATCCGGGCGCTTGCTGATAGTGTTGTTTCCGTTCACAATCTTGGCGTAGAGGTTGGGATTGTGGTTGGCGGAGGCAACATTTTTCGTGGTTCAAAATCCGCCGAAGGCAACGTTGGTCGGGTTGCAGGGGATCATATGGGAATGCTGGCCACCGTAATCAACAGTATCTGTCTGCAGGAAATACTGGAACAGCGTGGAGTTTTAACCCGCGTCTTGTCTGCGATTGAATTGAATGCCATTGCGGAGCCTTACATCAAACGCAGGGCAGATCGGCATTTGGAAAAAAAGAGGGTAGTGATTTTTGCAGCTGGAACTGGGAATCCATTTTTCACTACTGATACGGCAGCGGTATTACGTGCGTCCGAAGTTGGTGCGGAAATTGTTATCAAGGCCACCAAAACTAATGGAGTGTATGACAAGGACCCCATGATTCATGCAGATGCAGTTCGTTTTGAAAATTTAAATTACGATGAAGTTCTCAATAAGAATCTGCGAGTAATGGATTCCACTGCCATAGCTTTTTGTCGGGACAATAAACTCCCCATTTTGGTGCTGGATTACCGTGAATCTGACTCCATACTAAAGGCAGTTTGTGGTGAAAAAATCGGAACCCTTATCAATTAGAGAGATAAATGACGCTTGAGAATACACAAGAAGTTGAAGAAATGGTAAGTCACAAGATGGATCTCACGATTGAGAATCTTAAACAGGATCTCAGTAGTATTCATGCCGGACGGGTTTCTCGGGCAATGTTAGATTCCGTAAAGGTTCCTTACTACGGAAATCCAACACCTATCAATCAAGTGGCAAACATCTCTACGCCTGAACCGCAGATGTTGGCAATCAGTCCCTGGGAAAAAACTATGATAAAGGAAATTGAGCGTAGTTTGCAGGCAGCAAACCTAGGTTTCAGTATCTCCAATGATGGGAATATCATCCGTGCGGTAACTCCTCCCTTCACTGAAGAGAGACGTAAAGATTACGTTAAGCAGATTAAAAAAATCGGCGAAGATACTAAAATTGCTTTGCGTAATGTTCGTAGAGATGGTAACGATAATCTGAAACAAATGGAGAAAGATAAGCTCATATCTCAAGACGAGGAAAAGGTGGCACAGGAACACGTCCAGAAAGTGACAAACCAGCATACCGATTTGGTGGATGAGTTAGTAGCTGCAAAGGAAAAAGAACTTATGACTCTTTAGGACTCAAATGCTGGCAGCACTTCTGCACTCAATTTGGCAATATCAGGTTTTTAAGTCTGTCGTTTTTCGCGGGGGAATGGCCTTTTTGACGGCCTACATGCTGATTGTGTGGGTGATGCCCATGGTAATTCGATCTTTCAGAAAACGAGGAATTACATCCGATTTTATCACAGCTCCTGCCGACACCAAGCCCTACACCGGAGCACCTCCCATCATGGGCGGAGGAGTTTTGATTATGGGCATTTTGCTTGGAGCAATACTCTGGTGCAATCTGAACCAGTATGTTGTGGCACTCCTGGTAATCCTGATCTCGTTTGGAGTTATCGGAGCCGTTGACGATGTGGCAAAAGTTATCAACAAGCGGCGAGTTGAATCTGGACATGAAGCCAGAAAAACTTACAGTGAAAAAGCAGATGGAATCAGCGGACGCTGGAGGTTGACTGCACAATTTATTATTTCACTGCTGGTAGTGACAGGTTTGTATTTATTTGTCGATATTGATGGACATTTGGTAGTACCGCTGGTGCCTCTGAAGACTGCGTATCCGTACTTGCCAAAATATCTGTTTATTCCCTTCATGACCATCATAATCGTTGGTGGAGCAAATGCGGTTAACTTGACCGACGGCATGGACTCACTTGCGACAGTACCTTTGATGACCTGTGCCATGTTTGTCGGGCTTGTTGCTTACATTGGAGGAGACCCTGAATTTGCGGCAAAGCTGAAAATACCAAGTCTTTCTCATGATATTAAGGAATTAGCTGTGCTCTCGGCCCTGGTTATTAGTGCAGGTGTCGCATTTCTTAAATACAATTCTCCTCCGGCTTTAATTTATATGGGTGACATGGGGGCACTTGCTTTGGGCAGCATGGTTTCGGCCATGTTTATTTTTGTGAAAGCAGAATTGTTTTTACCGATTGTTGGCGGAGTTTTTGTATTTTCGGTACTCTCATCTATCATTCAACGTGCATTTTTCAGATACATAATGTGGCGGAAAGGTCGGTCAAAAGCGGAACGCTACCGCTTTTTTTTACGCTCACCGTACCACCATCATCTTCAACGCCTGTGGACTTATTCTGAAAAAAAACAGGAGATTATCTCTGTTTGGATAATCCTGCAAAATAAGTTAGGGATTGACCCTGTTCCGGAAGAAAATAAACTTTTAACTCCGCAAGAAGTCAACAGCCGGGTGATATGGCATATGCACCTCAAATCAATTTGGCTTTTCGTACTAACGCTGATAATTTATTTTAAAGTCCGCTGAAGCAGCAACTTAAATGGAATAGTAAGTTGTTTTTTTGCATGACGCTGACTAGGATAGATGAACCGAAAAGAATATCGCTGAAAAAATTATGAATTTAAAGGGCCAAACTGCATTAATTACCGGAGCAGGAAGAGGGATCGGTAAAACTATTGCTATCAAATTGGCAAAGTCCGGAGCAGATATTGTGTTGGCGGATATGAGTCCGGATGTTACGGAAGTGCGTGAAGAAGTGGAATCGTTGGGTCGTAAATGTATGACTTTTGAGGCAGATGTAACGGATTTTGAAGCCATTGACACGATGGTGAAAAAAATTATAGAAGAGCCTGGAAGTATCCATATTTTAGTCAATAATGCCGGAATCACACAGGACAACCTGTTTATGCGCATGAAACCGGAGCAGTGGTTAAAAGTCATTGATGTCAACCTCAACGGTGTTTTTAATGTGACCAAAGCTGTTATCCGCCAGATGGTGAAACAGCGCTCAGGGAAAATAATTAATATTTCATCTGTGGTAGGCTTTACCGGAAATCCGGGACAAGTCAATTATAGTTCAACCAAATCTGCTCTGGTTGGATTTACCAAGTCGCTGGCCCGTGAAGTTGGCGCACGGGGGGTTACGGTCAATGCAGTTGCCCCCGGCTTTATCGATACTGCAATGACACAAGCGCTCAATGAAAGTCAGCAGGAAGTAATCCTTCAGCAAATTCCTTTAGGCCGTATGGGAGATGCGGAGGATATTGCCAATGCAGTTGCTTTTTTGGCTTCTGACGAGGCTTCGTACATTACCGGAACTGTTCTTCATGTGAATGGTGGAATGTACTAAACATTTGTACTTGCAATAAATAGAGTTGACTTTTTTTCATATCTGACAAAAAGGAAAGCACGTTTTATTCGTTTCAACCCTTTAATTAAAAACAAACATGGAAGAAATACAAGCAAAGGTCGTTCAAATCATAAGTGAACAATTAGGTAAAGATGAGTCTGAGATCAGCATGAGTTCGAATTTCATTGAAGATTTAGATGCTGATTCTCTGGATACAGTAGAATTGGTGATGGCTCTTGAGGAGGAGTTTGAGGTTGATATTCCAGATGAAGCTGCGGAAAAAATTACCACCGTTCAATCCGCCGTGGATTTCATAACGGAAGCCAAAGCCTGAGTTTCTAACAAATACTTCAGCAGATGATACAAGCACAACTAAGACCGTGCGTGTCATCGTTTCACTTTTGTCAACCTGAAAGAGCATGGGAAACCGCGTTGTTGTGACGGGACTGGGATGCATGACCCCGTTAGGAAATGATGTCTCCTCATCATGGGAAGCCTGCATAAATGGGCAATCCGGAATAGACCGGATTACTCATTTTGATCCTGAATTATTCCGTTGTCAGATTGCGGGTGAGGTAAAAAAATTTCAGCTGCCTGAAATAATTCCGATCAAAGAAGCAAAAAAAATGGATCTGTTCATTCAGTATTCCATTGGTGCTACACAGGAGGCCTTGAACGATTCAGGCTTGGAGATCACTGAAGATATTGAAGAAGAGGTCGGTGTTTCAATGGGTGTCGGCATTGGCGGTCTTGGCTGTATCGAACGATACTCCAAAATTATTGAGGAGCACGGCCCCAAACGTGTTAGCCCGTTTTTTATCCCGATGACTTTAAGTAATTTGGCACCAGGATATGTTTCCCTTCTCTTTCGAGCCAAAAGTTACACCGCCTGCACCGTTTCAGCCTGTACCTCCTCCAATCATGCAATTGGCACTGCGGCACGAATGATTGAACGTGGCGATGCTAAAGTAGTAATTTCAGGTGGTGCAGAATCCAGTGTGACACCACTTGGAATTGCAGGTTTTGCCTCAATGCATGCGTTAAGTACAAGAAATGATGAACCAAAACGCGCAAGCCGGCCTTTTGATAAAGACCGGGATGGGTTTGTTATGGGTGAAGGTTCAGGGATGTTAATTCTTGAAGAATACGAATTTGCCAAAGCACGTGGAGCTCGTATTTACTGTGAAATAACAGGATACGGTTTCAGTTCAGATGCACATCATGTAACTTCTCCTTCATCAGAGGGCCCAGCGCGAGCCATGAAAATGACTCTCAAAGACTCCGGTTTGACTCCAGATGAAATTGACTATGTCAATGCGCACGGGACTTCAACACCCGTCGGTGACCTAAATGAACTAAAAGCCATAAAAATGGCCTTGGGAGAAAAAGCCGCAAAGCAAATTTCTATCAGTTCAACAAAATCCATGACCGGGCATCTTCTTGGAGCTGCAGCGGCAATTGAGGCCATTTTCTCCATCAAAGCTTTACACCATAATTTTGTTCCGCCAACCATCAATATCGATAATTTGGATCCGGAATGTGATTTAGATGTGACGCCTAATTCCGGAAAGTCTAAAGAACTGCGTGTAGCAATGTCAAATGCCTTTGGTTTTGGTGGTACGAATGCCTCAATTATTTTTCAGAAAATAGACTGATTCCTTTTTGGTCAGTTAATTTCCGGGACATTAAACAGGTCAAAGCACAAATCACAAAACCGTTTCTACCCTCTCATAAAGCCAAAAAACACCATGAGCAGCACCGAATATCAAGTTGACCGTAGAGAGCTTCAATTCGTCGTAAACGAAACTTTGGAAGCCGGAAAATTGTGTGAACTTCCGGACTTTGCTGAATTTGACGAAGAGATGT
>DTUH01000308.1 GCA_012964265.1 Candidatus Lambdaproteobacteria bacterium | reverse complement strand
GGAGGACTTCACTTTCAGGTGATGTCCGGTATCTCTCCCGGATATGGTTATACAGGTATTGTCATTGCGATGCTTGCCAGGCTCAATCCGATTGGGGTGGTGCCAGCGGCATTGTTTTTTGCCGTTGTGGTGACTGGTGCAGAAGCTATGTCCCGAGCTACAGGTGTGCCTGTTTTCCTCGCTGATGTCATACAGGGCACAGCTCTGGTAACGATGCTGATTGCTCAGTTGTTTACTACTTACCGATTAAGAACGCTTTCGACTCCGGACTGAATCATGGAAGAAATTATTTCACAGATTTTCCAGGTAGGATTTTTTACGGCAATAATCAGAATTGCCACTCCTTTTGTATTTGCGACGATAGGCGAACTTTTTGCGGAACGATCGGGGGTACTCAATCTTGGCATTGAGGGAATTATGCTGTTTGGAGCAATGACAGGTTTTTCCACTGCTTATTTTACCAACAGTCTCTGGTTGGGAATCCTGGCTGCTATGCTCACAGGAATGTTGATGGCAGCATTGATGGGCTTTCTGACAGTCAGCATGGGACTGAGCCAGCATGTGTCTGGAATTGGAATCACTATGCTTTCCACAGGGTTTGCTTTCTTTTTCTATCGGCTCATCTTCGGCCAGCCTTCAACTCTTCCAAATATTGAAGCATTTAAACCAGTTGGGATTCCAATACTCAAGGATATTCCATTGATTGGCCCAATTCTTTTTGAGCAGACGGCATTGACCTATCTGGCCTTTGCAGTAGTTCCTCTGGCGGCCTTTCTTTTGTATCAAACTCCATGGGGTCTAAATCTGAGGACGGTTGGAGAAAATCCTCATGCAGCAGACTCAGCTGGAGTCAGCGTCTCGGGAATGCGTTACCAGGGGCTTATCATTTCAGGTGCATTGATGGGAATTGCGGGTGCTTATCTTGTAATGGTTCAGTTCAATGCATTCACATTCGGTGTGATTTCGGGTCGCGGTTGGATTTGCATCGCCCTGGTTGTCTTCGGGCAATGGGGGCCTTGGAAGAGTGCCGCCGGAGCCCTGCTGTTTGCGCTGATCGATGCCCTTCAGCTTCGCTTGCAAGCCAGCAGTATCATTGATTTGCCTTATCAGGTTTTCCTGATGATGCCCTTTGTACTGACCATAGTAGCCATGATGTTGGTTTCCAAAAATGCCCTAGCTCCTTCGGCACTGCTTATTCCGTTTCGTAAGGAAGAACGCTGAGCATGAAGATTTAAATAAGGGGCAACAAATTTAATTCTGCAAATAGTCAAACATCATGTCACCGTAATTAGTTTGATATGAGGATTCCGTTTTTCTTTTTAATTTCATGAAAATATTTTTTACAACATTCTAAAAACAACTTGTATCTGTGCACAGAAGTTTGTAATTTTGTAGTCTCAATTCAACATCTTCAACTCAGGTTGACAAAACCATTTCTACGTTAGGTGTTGGAACTGAAGCCCCTGTTTTTTCCAAAAGATTACTGCCCTCATGGCAAAAAATATTACACCTCGCAAAGAAAACTATTCTCAGTGGTATCTTGATGTGATCGCAGCAGGGCAGCTTGCTGATTATGCTCCTGTAAAAGGCTGTATGGTGATTCGTCCCACAGGCTATGCCATCTGGGAAGCCATGCAGGCCCGTTTGGACCGCATGTTCAAAGAAACAGGGCATGTCAATGCCTCATTTCCTTTATTGATTCCAAAGCATTTTATGGAACGCGAAGCCGAGCATGTTGAGGGATTCAGCCCTGAATGTGCCGTTGTTACGCATGGAGGAGGGAAAAAACTTGATGAACCATTAATTATACGGCCAACATCTGAAACAGTTGTCGGTCACATGTATTCTCAGTGGATTCACAGTTACCGTGATCTACCGGTGCTGATCAATCAGTGGTGCAATGTGCTGCGCTGGGAAATGCGTACACGATTATTTTTGCGTACATCGGAGTTCCTCTGGCAGGAAGGTCATACTGCACATGAAACGGCTGAAGAGGCACAGGAAGAAACATTACGGATGCTGGAAATATACCGTGTTTTTCAGGAGGAATATTTGGCGATTCCCGTGGTTAAGGGACTAAAATCAGAAGCAGAAAAATTTCCCGGAGCATTGGCGACATATTCTATTGAAGCAATGATGCAGGACGGAAAAGCCCTGCAGTCAGGAACTTCACATAATTTAGGACAAAATTTCGCAAAAGCTTTTGACATTGATTATCTTGACCGCAACAACAATCAAAAATATGTATGGACAACCAGCTGGGGTGTTTCAACTCGTATGATCGGTGGTTTGATCATGACGCACAGTGATGATGACGGTTTGATAATTCCGCCAAAAATTGCCCCCATTCAAGTTGTGATTGTGCCTATTTTTAATAATGATCAGGAACGCGGAGAAACCCTTGAATTTGCAGATTCAATTGCAAAACTACTTTATGAAAAAATAGATGAGCTGCAAATAAAAATTGATCGACGTAACAATCTGCGCCCTGCTGATAAGTTTTTCCATTGGATTCAGCAGGGAGTTCCTGTGAGGATTGAGGTTGGCCCAAGAGATGTTAAAAAACAATCTGCAATGGTTGCGCGACGTGATATACGCGAAAAAAATGAAGTCTCACTTGAAAACATAACTCAACGTGTCGTAGAGTTGTTAGATAATATTCAAGACAGCTTATTCCAGCGAGCCCTGGACTACAGGAAGTCTAATACACGCACCGTCGCAGGATTTGGAGAATTTAAGGAAATTATTAACAATGAAGGCGGATTCATATATGCTCACTGGGACGGTTCAAAAGAAGTTGAAACAAAGATCAAGCAGGATACAAAGGCTACCATTCGTTGTATTCCACTTGAAAAGTCCGGAGCAGGAAAATGTATGGTAACCGGCGCTCCCTCCGCACAAGAGGTACTGTTCGCGATTGCTTACTGAAGAATATGCAAATAACAGCAGATAAATCTTTAATTAATCAAGATTTGTGAACAATCATATCATTGTCTCTAACGTCAGTGACGCTTCTTTTGCTCTAGGAGTCGGCTATGCTCACTCACAGAAAATTGACATTTCTGATATAATCGCTCTTAAAACATTTATCAACAATGAGTTTTGTCCAAGATTTCTGCAGGACCATGTAACAGAGGAAACACTTGGGCATGGACTTAAGGGCAAATCAGTTTACATAGTTTCCACACACTCTGCGCACCATTCACGTGACGAGTTGGCGATGCGGAATTACTTGATTGCTTCCGCAGCAAAGGAAAACGGAGCAGAATTTGTTGCTTTGGTTGAGCCGGATTTATTTTACTCAGCCCAGGATCGCGGCCCCAGAACTCTGGACCATCCACAAGTTTCCGATTTTGCTTCACGTGAAAAATTCGTGGGACAGCCATGTTCTTCGGAAATGTATGCTCAACTGCTGAAAACATCCGGTGTTGATTCTGTGATGACAGTTCACAACCACAAACCCGATGTGATGCTTAAAACATATGAAAAAGTCTTTCCTGGAGGAAATTCACGCAATATTCCATCTTTTCTGAATTTAGATATTTCACCACTCATTGCAAACTATATCCTCCGTTCCGGGCTGGTTAGACTGTGGAATTATGGCGAACATGTCGGATTTGTCGCACCTGACGATGGCGCGGCTGATTTTGTCAGCCGTGTGAGAGAATTTACCGGACTTCATAATTCAGTGATTGTGACTTTCAGAAAAACGCGGCATGGACAGCGTGACGTAACAGTTGATTTGAGTGATGATGTTGAGATGTTAAAAGGCCGTGATATTTTTATTCTTGATGACATGGTACGAACAGGGGGTACAATTGCTGCAAATATCAGTGCAATCGCAGAATCAGAACACTGCCGCCCTGCAAATATATTTTTCTACAGTACTCATACCACTATCTCTGCGGAAGCCCGCGAAAACTTAAACTCGCCTCACCTGAACCAATTCATAACCAGCAACACAATACCAAGCGTCCTTAATCGTGACGATCAGGGACGACTTCGTAAAAAAATTGTGGTGTTGAAAATTGAAAAATGGATTGCAAACGCAATCAGACACTGTCTGGAAGAAGCTCAATTTCCGGATGAAATATATGGAATTAATTCTGTTTCTCAATCCGATGACTTTTATGAAATTGACCTTTCAACAAAAAATCCTCTGCATAACAGGTCCCGCGTTCAACAGTACGAATTAACTATCTGATTATGTCTCAAGACGAAAATACACTCATCCTCGGAATTGGTGGAGTGGGGATGCACCTTGCTCAGCGTTTGGTACATGAAGGTTATCCTGTAACCGTTATTGAATCTGATGCTGAACTGCTGGGTAAAGCGGCGGAGTCCCTTGATGCCCGCCTAATATGCGGCAATGCCATGCAGCTTTCAAGCTGGAGAGAGGCTCATGCACAGGATATGGAACTGATAATTGCTACCACAAACGAAGATTCCACCAATATGCTGTCTGCTTTAATTGCGGACAGATTTGGCATTGAGCGTAAAATTGTACGGGCACGCTCCATTGATTTAGTAGATGGAAGCATCTTATCTCCGGAAGACTTGAAAATCGATTTAATAGTACATCCGGAAGAGTTGGTAGCACAGGAGATTTTTCGACTGGTGCAGCGCGCGTCATGCAACGATCTCACACCTGTTGGTGAAGGAAATATGCGCGTGCTTGCCATGCGAATTAATGAAGATTCCCCTGTACTGTTTAAAACACCAAAAGAGCTTTCAGCAACACATGCAGAATACAATTTCAGGGTTATGGCGATTGCACGCGGAATTTCGACGATAATTCCACAGGCTGATGAACAGATACGACCACTCGATCAGGTTTTCATCATGGCACGTACGGAGGATATGATGCCGCTGATGGATATGATGAAAATAGAGCATAAAACAATTGAACATATGATGATTCTTGGTGGTGGTTTGGTAGGAAAAAGAGTCGCCCAACTGTTGGAAAGAGAAGTAGAGATTAAACTAATTGAAAAAAATCCGGAACGTGCAGAAGAGCTCGCCACTGAATTGAAAAATACTGAGGTAATTCATGGGGATGGTACAGACGCAAATTTACTTGTTATGTCCGGACTTGATACCACAGAATCTTTCATTGCAACAACTGGAGATAACGAAACAAACATAATCAGCTGCCTTCTGGCTAAGCATTTGATGAATCGAAATAACCGTGATCAGCAGGGTATTCATGGAAAGACGATTGCATTGGTCAATAAGGAAGATTATCTGGTTTTAGCTTCCACAATCGGTTTGGACATAGCCCTTAACGCAAAAATTTCCGCGGCCAACGAGATTCTCAAATTCGTTCGTCGCAATGAGCTGTTATCAGTGGCGCATCTACATGGAGTAGATGCGGAAGTAGTTGAACTGATTGCAACATCAAACTCGAATATTGTACGCAAACCGCTGAAAAAATTAGCGAGCTACTTCAGGCAGCATAACATTTTGATCGGTGGAGTAGAGCAAGATGGAGTTTGGAAAGTCGCAGTAGGTACAACTGAAATTCAACCGCAAAATCGGGTCGTTGCTGTTTGCTCCTCACAAAACCTGAATAAAGTAAGGCAGTTATTCAATTGAAATAATTGCTTTTATTTCCCCAATAATTCTTTTTAATTTTTTTTAAATAAATCCTACCATTCTTAATTGAATGGGTATATACTGTTTCAATGAAATTTCTGTTGAGAGGTGTAGCCGGGTTTTTTCTCCTAACACTGACAGGATGCACTCAGGAGCGAAGATATGTCTACCCCATGGGGGAACGTCTTGAGCTTCAAAGAGTCTGCCGTGCTGTAACTGCCAGTAAAACAAATCGATTCATGGTTTTGTTGGGTAAAATTTACCCCTTGAACAATGATGGACGTACAGCTCCACTTGAAGAAATAAGTACCAGTTTGGAAGATGCAGGTTATTTTTGCGGGCCATATCGCTTAAAAAACGCACCATGTTCAATCGGAAAAAACAGGAGAATTGATCAAACAACTTGCACGTTTTCAAGGTAAGTTATTGTAATCATTTTATTAATTTTAA
>DTUH01000307.1 GCA_012964265.1 Candidatus Lambdaproteobacteria bacterium | reverse complement strand
CGAGAATACCCGTTTTTCCTTGTTGCAAACTTTGGGAGCAGGATGTCGGGAGTTCAAATCTCTCCACCCCGACCATCCGTAATGAATTCATTCTCAAAAAGTCGCTGTTTTCGAAGAGACTATTCCTGACTCATTCATTCATCCAAAAAATCAAATCTCTTATTGTGTTGTCACTCAAACGGTGCATCATGCTCTTGCCGAAACTATTTCCCATTTAGTTTTGGACTGTTTCCTTGTATAGAGTAAATAGAGGTTTGTTATGGAGGAATAAGTAGAGGATAGTGAATCGAGGGACAATTCACTTAAGTTTTGCCTCAGCAATAAAATCTCGGAGGTGATAAATAATGATTTAATGTCTTCAAAGCCTCATTCTTCTGAAAAGGTGAGCGCATCGTGTGGTTCTGAGGTGTAGATATCCGGTTGGACGGTATCGAGTGGTTTTACAGTATTTTGACTAAAGAAATTAGAGGGAATAAAAGTGAATGTTTAAAATCACTCTTCTTTTGCTGCTTTTTCTTCTTCAGTTGGACCTTGTATTTTTGAATTAGTAATTGTCTGATTTTTTATGGTTTGATTTATAATTTCGGAATTTGAAATTGTCGAATTTTCGATTGTCGAATTTATAATTATTGAATTGTTCATTATTTTGGATTTATCCAAAATCTTTGACTTAGTTATTGTTGAATCCTTTACTGACGAATCTTCAAGTATAGAATTATCTATTGTCGATCCAGTAGCAGTTGAATTTTCTATAATTATATTAGTAGTTTTCGAGTCAATTATTTTTGAATAAGTTTTTGCACAGGAACTGAGGGCAAGACTGACACTTAAAATTAATAAAACGAAGAATACTTTTTTCATTTTTTGCTCCATAATTATTGATAAAGAAAAAGTTTGCAAAGACAGTTTCTCAGAGTTCGCAATCGGGGAGAATGTCTTTCACTTGAATTTGTACCACCAAATCCTTCATCTCAGGATATTCATCTATTCCTAATTTGATAAGGATGCAGAGAAGTTGAAGGTATAACATAAAAGAGTATCTGTCAAGAAAATAATTGTGATTTGCTTGGACATTTCAGAAAAAGACATCAAGAGGCAAGGTATTCAACTTTTAACAATCTCACCTTAAACTGGATTGTTGAAAAGCGGAGGCGCTATTCTCTCCACCACCAAAAAGCCTTTTTTCGGCATTCCTTTATTAACAGCATAAGTACAATTTAACAGAAATTATTGCATAAAACATTTTAACCTGTTCAGGCGGAAGCTGCAAAATCCGGCTGCATTACTGTAATCAAGCTAAGACCTTCAGTTTTAATATATTTTGACAAAATTCATAAAATAAGTGAAAATCAGTGATGATTGTTAAAATCATAATTTTAGTATCTTAGCTTCATTCCTTTAGTATTCCGCACCATTCATTGACAAAGATGAGTAACACTCCTGCCAAAGTCATCAACCTTGCAGATCGTCGCGCGAAGAAAGAGGATGAAGCTCGTAATGCTCCGATTCCCGGCTGGATTACCTGGCTTTATTGTCCTAATTGCAAGTCACTTGAATATTCGGAATTAGAAATGCCGAATGGAAGAGTCCACAAAAAATGTGGAACTTTAGTGGAGGAAGAAGAAGTTCAAATTGATGTGCGCGCGGAATATACGATTTCTCTGCGTAATTCAAAACGTTTAGACGAACTTTTTAAGGAAACTAAAATTCCAGGATTTCTCAAGCCTTTGGCAAAAAAAGGAGTAGGAATGCTGGAAAATTTACAGGCGTCAGAACAGGAATATCGGAAGCGGCTGCAAAATATAGTAAATGGTTCCGTTGATCCTTATCCCGATGACTGGGACGAAAAGTCACTTGAAATGGAACTTAAAATTCTTGATCCACTTGGTTTGATCCTCACAGAAGCACGCCAACCTAATCTTCACTTTCCGGAAGTAGAAACCTGACAGCTCATGCAAATCCCTGTTGCACTGGAACGACTGGTTTACGAATTTTCACGTTTTCCGGGCGTTGGTCGCAAAACCGCACAACGTCTCGCCTTTAGTATTCTCCGCTATTCTCAGGAAGAAACACAAAATTTGGCTGATGCTCTCACTGAAGTCAAAGAGAAAATCCGTTACTGCTCGGTCTGTTCCGGATTCACTGACATTGACCCCTGTACGATTTGCAGTCACGCCGGACGTGACCACGAACAAGTCTGCGTTGTAGAACAGCCAAACAATATTTTTCAAATTGAAAAAAGTGGTGTTTTCAAAGGTGTTTATCACGTTTTAATGGGAGCAATTTCACCGCTGGACGGCATTGGTCCTGAACAACTCAATATTAGAAATTTAAGTAAGAGGGTTGAAGAAAGCGTAATCAAGGAATTAATTATTGCAACAAATCCAACGGTCAAGGGCGAGGCGACTGCCCTGTTTTTGCAGCAGGAGTTTTCCGGAAAAATACAAACAATAACACGACTTGCATGCGGGATTCCGGCAGGAGGCGATCTGGAATATGTGGACGATGTAACACTGATAGAAGCTTTTTCCGGACGACACAAATTCTATAACTGATTATGCTTGAAGATCTTAAAGACCGTGGTTTTTATCAACAAAGCACTCATCCGGAAGAGTTGGCAAAACGTCTCAAGGAAGAACGGATTTGCTGCTATGTCGGTTTCGATCCCACTGCGGACTCATTACATGTTGGTCACCTGATTCCGTTGATGGGACTGGCACACATGCAGCGCGCAGGTCACCGCATAATTGCATTGATGGGTGGCGGAACCGCCATGATCGGCGATCCGAGCGGAAAAACCGAGATGCGGAAAATGCTGACAGAAGAGCAGCTGCAAACCAATATTGAAGGGATGCTTCCGCAACTGGAGCGTTTTTTAGATTTTAGTGGAGACGGAATTCTAGTTGATAACGCGGAGTGGTTGCGCGACTTGAATTACATTGATTTTCTGCGTGACATCGGAAAACATTTTTCGGTTAACAGGATGCTCTCTTTTGAAACATACAAAATTAGACTTGAGTCCGGATTAAGTTTTTTGGAATTCAATTATCAGCTTTTGCAGGCCTATGATTTTCTGGAACTGAATCGACGTTATGACTGCACCCTGCAAATGGGCGGCGACGATCAGTGGGCAAATATTATTTCCGGAACAGATTTGATTCGACGTGTTGAACGCAAAGACGCTTTCGGTTGGACTTATCCTCTCTTAACTACATCATCCGGAAAAAAGATGGGTAAAACCGAAAAAGGCGCACTCTGGCTTGATCCGAAACGAACTTCAGCCTATGAGTACTACCAGTATTGGGTTAATACAGGAGATACGGATGTAGAAAAATTTCTGGCCCTGTTTACTTTCCTGCCCATGGATGAGGTCCGGAAACTGGGACAGCTCAAAGGTGCGGATATCCGTGAAGCAAAACAGCGGCTGGCTTTCGAAACAACCGCGCTCATACACGGAAACGAAAACGCGCTGAAGGCTCAACAGGCGGCACAGTCTCTTTTTCCGGGAAATTCCGGAGATGGAAAAAGTGACAAATCTAATGTCCCCAGTACCAAAATTGCGCCGGAAAATTTTTCTGCGGGACTTGGTGTTTTTGAAATATTTCTGGAAACAGGTCTTTGCAAATCCAAAGGGGAAGCACGTCGTTTACAGGCTCAAGGCGGCGTTTACGTAAATGATGAACGGATTGATAATCCGGATTATTGTCTTGGAGAAGCGGATTTGCAGGATGGTGAAATTATGCTGAGGGCCGGCAAAAAACGGTATCATCGTTTGATTTTTGAAACTTAGGAGAACTTATGGTCAAGCACATTGTAATGTTCAAACTCAAAGAAAACAATCCGGAAAACCTGGACCTGGCAGTTTCAACTTTGAGGGGTCTGGACGGAAAAATTGAAACCTTACGGTTGATCGAGGTGGGTCTTGATTTCAATAAATCAGAGCGTGCCTATGACATCGTGCTCACTACGCATTTTGACGATGAAACAGGTTTGGCTGCATACGCATCACATCCAAATCATTTACCGGTGATCGACACCATGCGCAGCTTGTGTTCCAGTTCTATCGTAGTTGATTATCTTACTGAGTAGTCCGCGACAAGGCAGAAT
Source organism: Candidatus Lambdaproteobacteria bacterium (assembly GCA_012964265.1). Taxonomy (GTDB): domain Bacteria; phylum SAR324; class SAR324; order SAR324; family NAC60-12; genus Arctic96AD-7. The sequence continues at coordinate 1,959 of DTUH01000307.1, read as the reverse complement.
CCAAATCTGCCAAAATCGGATCAATTTCGGTTTCACAACCTGCGGCAATCCGGATCAGATTGCGCGGCAGTTCAATTTCCCGGAGTTCTTCGTCGCTGTCGTGATAGTGAGTCAGCAGCGGATATGGGCAAACAAGAGTTTGATTTGATCCCAAAGTCGGCGCCTTTAGGATGGAGGAAAATTTGCCGTCATAAAAGTTCCGCAAATTTTCTTCTGAATCATTTTGCAGTACAAAACTGACTACACCGCCGTTTCCGGAAAGAAGTTTTGGCGCAAAAGAACAGGAAACGTCTGACGGTGAAGACGCATAATAAACGCGGGCTACCGCAGTATGCTCTTCCAAAAAATGTGCGACGGCAAGGCTGTTTTCGTTGAAGCGCTCCATGCGTTCTTCAAAATCCTGCATCCGTTTCCACAACACCTCCGTTTCCAGTTCCGAAATTTCCAATCCCCAATTTTCCTGTAAATTCTTTAATGCGCCGGCTTTTTCCGGACATTTCACCAGCACCGCTCCTCCCGCATGATCGTTTGCGCCGTTCAGATATTTGGTGGTGCTGTGAATCACACAATCTGCACCCCAATCGATTGGGCGGCAATTAGCTGGAGAAGCCAGTGTGTTGTCCACCACAAATGGAACTCCCTGCGCATTTGCCAATTTTCCGATCCGTTCCAAATCCGGAACACCGCAGAGCGGATTGGTAATCGTTTCCGTGAAGACCATTGCGGTATCATTCGTCAAAACTTCCGTTAAACGATCGAGCTCATGCAGCCCCAAAAAAATCGCGTCCCATGTGGACGACCGTCCGGAATCCATCAACAAGGAATAGGTTTCGCTGTAGAGCAAACCAATGACGATCACACATGGTTTGTCCTTTTTCCGCAACAAAGTCAGTACGGCCATTATCGCTGCCATTCCGGAAGGAAACAGGAGTCCGGAAGCGGCATGTTCCCATTCACAAAGTTGTTTCACAACTGAAGCTTCCGGAACGGAAGTAATGTTGGTTCCCGATACTCCGGAACTTTCGGCAGGGTCAGGAACTGTTTCCGCATTTTCAGCAAAACTTTCGCAAAATACCGCGGCATCGCGTGCCGAAAGAACCGCTCCACGCCGTTTTCGCAATTCTTCTAATTCCGCCATTTGCCGGTCATTGTTGCTCATGATAACACCGCCACGGATTCCGAATGGAAGAGATTTGCTTTCCGGAAGGCTGAAACCGGCGACCCAATAAGTAAGACCATTTGGCCAGCCCTTTTGAAAACCAGGCTGCCGGAATTTGGAACCAAGTTCTGCAAAAACAATTACGGGTACCCGGAATCGTTTGAATTTTCCGAGCCAATCCGCATTTGTCAAGACGAAGCTTTCCGGATCTTCCGGACAAATCAAAATGACATCACCCCCTTTTGCAGTAAAATTATCTGCTTCCGGAAGTTTGTTAAAATTAAATGGAAGACCAATAATTTCAAGTGATTTCAGAGCATCCACAATGAAAGATTCCGTTGAGGCAATATGCAAATTGATTTGAGAACGGGAGTCCTGCAAATATGAAATCAATTCCATCAAAGCGGCACGGCCGGAACAATAGGTAAGCGCATGCCGAACCTGCATTCGGGCGCCAAATTCTTTTTGGAGTTTTATTACTTGTTTATGCGGGATAAAACGGAAATAGCCGTATTCGAGTTCGCGCTTTCCGTTTTTCCATTCGTGAATAAAATCCAGCGTAGGCAATATCCCGGTGACTCCGAAAGTTCCTCCAAGTAATCCGGAAGACGAATCCGAAGTTTCTGATGGAATTTGGGTGATGTCGAAATCTCCTGAGGTTGCATTGAAATCAGCCAAAATCGCATCCCCGGATTTTCCTTTATTCGTAGCGCAAACTAAAAAAGTAATTCCGGGATAGCGCGCCTTTCCGTTCCAGAGCGCGTCTTCCTTGTCTTTTTCCGAAAAATACGCCCCCACAT
>DTUH01000306.1 GCA_012964265.1 Candidatus Lambdaproteobacteria bacterium | reverse complement strand
TATTATTATGGATCATAAAAATATACCCATTTACAAAAATAGGAAATGACTGCTTCAACCAACTTAAAAGATTTAAAATGGTGGGTAGAACGCCGGCTCGAATTTATCGAGTTCCGTCTTTTTTGGGAGGGCGGGGTCAATCGTGCGGACATTGTGGAGCAGTTCGGGGTCTCTGTGCCCCAGGCATCCAAGGATTTGAGTCTGTATCAAGATAAAGCAGAGGACAATATTTTTTATGACCGTAGTCAGAAACGCTATTTGATTTCGGAAAAGTTTGATCCAAAGTTTATAGGTTTGGATGCTACTGCCTATTTGCGGCAGCTTAATTCTACTTCCAGTCAGAACAACGGTATGAAAGCTGGCTGGGTTTCCAAAACTTCAAGTGCTGACCTGCTGCCAATTCCTCAACGCCACATCAATCCGGAAATACTCCGCGTATTGTTGGAGGCGGTCCGTAGCAATCAATCCGTCAACATCCTCTATCAATCGACAAGCCCTTCACGTCCTGATCCTGAATGGCGGAGGGTTTCACCGCACTCTTTTGCGAGTGACGGTCTGCGCTGGCACACACGGGCATTTTGTCATCAATCCAATAAGTTTAAGGATTTCATTCTTTCCCGTTGCATGGGTGCCAAAGAACTTGCGAAAACAGAGACAAGGCAAAGTGACGATATTTTTTGGAAGAGATTTTTCAGAGTGAACTTGAAACCCAACCCTAAACTCAGCGAAAATCAGCAAAGGGTAATTGCATTGGATTATGAAATGGACCAAAATCAGGTTGAGGTTCCTGTGCGTTATGCGTTACTTTATTATTTCAGCAAACGATTGAGACTGGATGTGGCGGAACAATTCGATGATCCAAGGGAAGTTCCGGTGATTGTAAAAAATCGTGAGGCTTTTGAAATTGCTAAGAGTGAGGCGATGTCATGAATTCCATCAATTTTGAATTACTTCGCAGCAAGTGGCCTGAACTGGCAGAACTAGGTGGATTTGCAGAATCTTATGTCTATAATGATCCTGCGAGTGCTCTGCTCAAACTCCGCACCTTTGCCGAAAACCTGACCAAGGACATATATCGGGATTTGGGCTTGCCGCTACTCAACCGTGCTTCTCAATTGGACCATTTAGAAAATGAAGTCTTCAAAGAGGTCACTCCAAAGGTAATTTTAAATAAACTTCATCTGATACGTATTCAAGGCAACAAAGGTGTCCATGGAGAACGGGTTAATTCTGAGACTGCACTGAAACTTCTTTCAGAAGCCTTTGATCTATCACGCTGGATTTATGTCCACTCCGGCCTGGGTGATCCAAAAAACATTCCGGATTTTAAAGCACCTCTCGAAAATCCTGCTGGAAAAAGCAAAGAAGAACTGAAAAGGGAAAAGAAAAAGGTTCTGGAGCAGTTGGCTGTTCAGGAATCAAAAATGAGACTGCTTCTTGAGGAACTTGAAGAAACAAGAAAATCTGCGGCAGTTGCTGAACTAAAACTTGAAGAACGTAAAAAACTGGCATTTTCAACGCAAGAAAGTGTAAATCAGTTAAATTTCAGTGAAGCTGAAACCAGATCAAGATTAATCGATACCGCTTTGGCGGAAGTTGGCTGGAAAGTTGGCAAAGGAGAAGTGAGTACGGAAGAAGTCGGCAAAGAAATCGAAGTACCCAAACAGCCGACTGCGACAGAAACAGGTTATGCCGATTATGTGCTTTGGGATGATGACGGAAAACCGCTGGCAGTTATTGAAGCTAAAAAAACCGGCAAAATTGTTGAAACAGGTCATCAACAAGCATAACTCTATGCAGACGGTTTGGAGAGCAAATATGGACAGCGGCCTGTTATTTTCTACACCAACGGTTATGAGATCTGGATTTGGGATGATGCTCAAAATTATCCACCCAGAAAAATTTATGGTTTCTACTCTAAAGACAGTTTGGAGTATTTGCTGTTTCAACGACGTCAGAAGAAGGAACTGAATACGCTTGAGGCCAGTGAAAAAATTCTCAAGGATCGACGGTTTTACCAGATTGAAGCAGTGCGAGCGGTATCCGAACGTTTTTCAGACTCACACCGCAAAGCACTCATCGTTCATGCAACCGGAACAGGAAAAACCAGGGTGGCAATTGCCATCGTCGAACTGCTGATTCGAGCCGGTTGGGCTAAACGGGTGCTTTTTCTTTGCGATCGCAAGGAATTACGCAAACAGGCAAAAAATGCTTTTAGTGATTTTCTTTCTGAACCCATCAGGATTGTCAATTCACGTATCGAAAAAAATCCCAGCGAGCGCATTTTCCTGGCAACTTATCCGGCAATAAAACCCATCTATCAGTCCTTTGATGTCGGTTTTTTTGATCTTATTATTGCGGATGAATCACATCGGAGCATCTACAATGTTTACAGTGATATTTTTGCTTATTTTGACTGCTTGCAGATAGGCTTGACGGCCACACCAAAAGAACACATTACCAGCAACACATTCAGGATTTTTAATTGTGAAAATGGTGTGCCGACCGCTTTTTACGGATTGGAAGAGGCAGTGAGAGACGGCTATCTGAATCCTTATGAAGTGTTTGAACACACAACTGAATTTTTGCGGGAAGGTATCCGTCTGGATGTTCTTACTCCGGAACAGATTCAGGAACTTGAGGATCAGGGTGAAGATCCTGCTAATTACGATTATTCATCGGAAGAAATTGATAAGTTCATTTATAATCGCGACACCAATCGTGCCATTATTAGAAACCTGATGGAAAACGGTTTGCGTGACGAATCCGGGCAAACTCTCGGCAAAACCATTATTTTCGCACGCAATCATATTCATGCAGTTCTGTTGATGAAACTCTTTGACGAAATGTATCCTCAATATGGAGGAAAATTTTGTCAGGTTATTGATAATTACGACCCACGTGCAGAGCAGTTGATTGACGACTTCAAGGGGCAGGGACACAATGATGAACTGACAATTGCCATTTCCGTAGATATGCTGGATACAGGCATTGACATTCCTGAAATTCTCAACCTCGATTTTGCCAAACCGATTAAATCACCGGTAAAGTTCCAGCAAATGATAGGTCGTGGAACTCGTTTGTGTGAAAACCTGTTCGGCCCCGGAGAGCATAAAAGAGTCTTCCGGATTTTTGACCACTGGGGTAATTTTGAACGTTTTGATTCCGACTACACACCAGCCGAACCGTCACGCAAAGTTTCTTTGATGGAACAGGTTTTTGAGTCACGCTTGATTCTGGCAGAAACGGCACTGGAAAAACAGCATACAGTTGCTTTTGATCTGGCTATCGATTTGCTCCATGCAGATATTAAAGCACTGACTAACCTGCCATCCATTCAAGTAAGGGATCATTGGCGGACTATTCAAACATTTTCCGACAAAGCAGCACTCAATTAGTTTGCACCAACCACCGTTGTTACACTGCGTGATGAAATTGGACCACTAATGCAGTGGCGTGATATTCGTGGATTTTACGAAGCATACAGTTTGGATCTGCTGTTTGCAAAAATGCAAACAACCCTGCTTCAAGGTGGCGGTAATATCAACGACCTCAAAATTAAACTACTCGATTGGCTGGGACAGTTATCGATAAATCTTAGTCAGGTGCGGGAAAAAATAGAGATTATTAAAAGGGTACAGACAGAGGAGTTCTGGCAGAATGTTTCAGTTGAAGATTTGGAATCAGTCAGGGAACCTTTACGGCAAATTATTCATCATCGTAATGTACCGTCCAGGCAGTATACTCAGCCGAGAGAAGTGGATATTACTGAGGTTCAGGAACAGGAACAATATTTTCGACGCCATTCCAGTTTTTCCGCTGTCGATCAAAAGATTTACGAGCAAGCAGTTGAAAAGGAATTGAAGCAGCTTTTAGAAACTGATCCGACCTTACAAAAAATCTGGTCCGGACAACCGGTAACGGAAGCTGATATTGAGCGTTTGACTTCCCTGGTTTTGGTGCAAAGTTCAAATGTCAGTCAGGATGTACTCAAAGAATTTTTTAACGGCAAGACGGTTGAGGAATTAGTTTTTTCAATCCGTTCCATTGTCGGCATGGATCCAAGAACAATTTCCAGACATTTTGCGGAATTTGTGCTTAAGCGTCCGGATTTGACCGCCAAACAAACGCGCTTTCTTGGCTTGGTCAAAAGTCATCTTGCACAACATGGTTCAATCACTATTGACAAACTGTATGAGCAACCGTTCACTGTGCTTGATTCAGAAGGCCTCGATGGTATTTTCGGTGAGTTGAAAATTGAGGAGTTGATTCAGTCAATTTTACCTTTTGAACCCCCCGGTATTTGACAACCTTAACCCATAATCCTTTAGCTGGATTAACAGGGTGTAAGTTTTAATCTTTTAAACGTTTTGTCTTATATGCAGACTGAACTGAAACAGCACTTGTTTTGTACATGCAATAGATGTACAATATTAAAATGAAATTTGAGTGGAATCCAGCTAAAAATGAAACCTTGAAAAAGGAAAGAAATATCTCATTTGAGAAAGTAATCTTTCATTTATCGCAAGGAGATGTCTGGAAAACAACAGACCATCCGGATCAAGTCAAGTTTCCCGGACAAAGACTATATTTTGTCGTGATTGAGAATTATGTATACATTGTTCCTCATGTTTTGGGGGATAAAACAATTTTTCTAAAAACAATTATTCCCAGCAGAAAAGCTACTAAATTATTCAATATGGAGCAGGAAGAAAATGGAATTCAATAAAGAAGAATCAGGTATTTTGAAAGCCCTGGAAAAAAACGAACTTGCTTTGGAGAGTCCAACCATTGCAGAACTGAAAGCGATTAAGGCTGCAGCGGAAAATACTTTTCGCAAAGATCGCCGTGTTACCTTACGCTTATATGAACATGATTTTCAGGGGATTCAAAAAAAAGCAATGGAAATGGGAATCCCTTATCAAACGCTCATTTCCGGACTCATACACCAATATGTTGAAGGAGAATTGTGATCACAGGAGAACTCAAACAGCGCATTGACGCGCTTTGACAGGAATTCTGGACGGGCGGCATCACAAATCCGCTGACCGTAATTGAGCAGATTACTTATCTCTTGTTTGCCCGCTTGCTTGATATTCATGAAACGCGGGACGAAAATCGCCAACTCCGCAGCGGAAGCGCTATTAAAATCCGCAAAAAAATTCTTATTTGTTGATCCATATTTTGATGTAGAGAATGCACAATATATGGAAACACTAAATGCTTGTGTTGATGAAATGACTCTACCGAGAAAAACGACTGTTTATTGTGAAATACATTTCAATGAATTTCGCTTGAGACCATCTATGTCACAATTAAGTTTTTTGATAAAAAATAATAAAATCTTCGAAAATTACAGTACAAATAATATATCTATAAAGTTGTTTTCATGGAAGAAAAAAGTTGTTTCGAACCAGACAACACCTCATTTACACCCTCGATATTTATTAACAAACATAGGTGGAATCCAAATTGACTCGGGTTTTAAGGCTGTAGAAAATAATGACTTAACAACAGACATGGCGTTAGTTGATTTAGATTTTTGTCAAAGTAAAATGGAATTTTATAACGAAAATTCTAATGTGTTTAAGTTGAACAGCCCAATTATTGAAGTTCATCCAGATGGTTCTGTAACACAACATATCTGTAAATGAACATTTTCAGCGTACACAATGCTAAAATATTTTATACGAAGCGCTCCCTTTTTAAAATGTACGGTTTTACTATTATTGGAGTATTAGGGAAAATGTGTTAAAATGCCCTTATTTGATGACTGATGCTGAAAATGATTTGGCTCTACTATTCTGTTAACAATGATGAACTCGCAAAAAGTAAAAAAGACACACTTGTTTGTCATTCCCGCTTTCGCGGGAATGACAACTTTTTTCGATTCCATCAACAATAATCAAATACTAAACAAAATCGATGCGCCTCAATGAAAAACAAGTACAAGCCATCAAAACCGCACTCACAGTGAGTTACGGGTCGGACGCAGAAGTGTGGTTGTTTGGATCAAGGACGGATGACACTTTGCGTGGTGGAGACATTGATCTACTTGTTCGAAATGCGCCTGAAGGAGAGGATGGTTTTAAACGCAAAATTAAATTTCAGGTGGAAATGGAAAAGCGGTTGGGTGA
>DTUH01000305.1:2584-6148 GCA_012964265.1 Candidatus Lambdaproteobacteria bacterium | reverse complement strand
AAAGCCGACATACCTAAAATATCCGGTTTGTGTTCTTCAATGGCTTCCAAATACTTTTCCACCGGATTGTTGATACCAATGTCGATCACCTCAAAACCGGCGCCTTCCCACATCATCCCGACCAGATTTTTACCAATGTCGTGGATGTCGCCTTTTACAGTCCCGATGACAGCTTTTCCTACAGGAGGCGCACCGGTTTCTGCCAGCAGCGGCCGTAAAATATGCATTCCGCCTTTCATGGAATTTGCGGAAAGTAAGACTTCCGGAACAAACAAAATCCCGTCCCTGAAATCAATGCCGACAATCCGCATTCCCTCGACCAGTGCTTCACTGAGAACTTTGTCCGGCGCCCAGCCTCGCCCAAGTAAAATATTGGTACCCTCTTCGATTTCCTCTTTGAGTCCATCGTAAAGATCATCGTGCATTTGCAAAACGAGTTCATCGTCCGGCAATGTCGATAAATCAAGTTCTTCTTCGTCATCTTCAATTAAGTCTTGTTCTTCACTCATGTTTCTCCTTGTGGTTGATAAATGCGAAATTAATTTTTCGCGAAAACATAATAAAACACACTAAATGACTGGCTTAACCCTCGCTAACCCTTCCTACAAAAAAATCCATTTATTCCCCTTTCTTATCATATTCAAACGCTTTTTGCGTCATATTTGTTCAAAAGTTTCCAAACGTCATCAGGAATCAAAAGCCCCTCTCTTTTTCTGCGTTCAGCATCCAATCCCCTTTGTTCACCGGGGATGTAGGTTTGATGTTCGGCTTGAATGGTGTTGAGATAATCGTTCACACGTTCTGAAAAATCTTCACCGAGCATAGTATTTGCGTCGAGTGCAATAATGAACAATCCGGTCCGTGTACATTCATTTCCGATATGAAACGGCGGCGCATCTCGTGACCAGTTTGCACCCGTTGTTCCGGCAGCCAACAACTCAACCATCATTGCGATATTTGCACCTCGATTTCCGCCAAAAGCTAACAAAACTCCCTTAAGTGCGGCATGAGGATCAGTAGTCGGTTTACCTCCGGAATCCAGCGCCCAACCTTCCGGAATGCTTTCTCCGCTTTTTGCGGCTTCGCGAATGTTCACAAACGCAGTCGCACTGCAGGATTGGTCAATAACCAGCGGCGGAGCTTGTTTCCGCGGAACCGCAAAAGCCAGGGGATTAGTGCAAAAAACCGGAGATTTACTTCCGGATGCCGCCAGCAACGCCGGACCTGCGTTTGTCGCCGCCAAGCCGAGCAAATCCTGGTTTGCCAAACGACGCACAAAATAACCTAATTCTCCGCTGATGTAACCGTTATTTACCCCAAGTGCGGAAATTCCATAATTCTTAGTAATCTCCACAAATTCATCAAAAACCTGCTCGACTCCCGTATGCGGAAATCCTCCATCTGCGTCAATTTGAAACAGGGCCGGCGCAGATCGGTTGATTTTTGGCGAGGCTTGACCATCAACTCTGCCTTCCTGCACGGCCTCCAAATAATCTACTAAATGCGGCCACCCGACATTTGATTTTCCTTGAAGTTCAGCGTCAATCAAAGATTTTGCAATTGCATCAGCACTTTCAGCAGAAATATCGTTTTGCTCAAGCGCATTTTTGCAAAGTCGAAATGCTTCCTCACAAGGAACTTTTTGATTCATTTTTAGATTTCCATTTACAAATCTTTGCACAAGCGCAAAGAGTCATAAATTGCAGAATGTATATTCCGGCTGGCGACTGCATCGCCCACTCGAAACAACTGAAATTTACCTTCCTGATTGTTTACCAAATTTTGCGGAGTAAGGCTCGCTTTTCCGGAAATCAAAGCCTCCAAATCTATTTCTCCTCCATTGCTCGATTGATCCCGCAATCCCAAATAAAGTTCGTCCAGCGGCAACGTTCCATGTTCCACTACAATTTGCTCTACGCTGCGCTCATAGTTCGAGTGTGTGTATTCGTTGTACAGTGTGGCGATCAATCCGGAACCGTTTCGGTGCACTTCCGTTAAACGATGATTGAGCGTAATCGTTACATCATTTTGATAAAGTGCTCGCAAATAAGCCGGATAATTTGTTCCACCCACATCCGGAGCAACGATGCGTTCCGGAGTTACATATTCTAATTTTATTTCCGGATTTGCTAAAAATTCCGCACAGGAAATTCCGGGATGCTGACCGTTGTCGTCAAAGAGCAAAATGTCTTTTTTCGGTTTCACGCTTCCGGACAAAATGTCCCAACTCGAAGTAACTAAATCTGCGCCCTCACGCAAAAATTCCGTGTTCGGCAAACCTCCGGTAGCCACTATCACCACTTCCGGATTTTCGGCTAAAACTTCCGGAATTTCAGCATAACAATTAAAACACATTTCCACGCCGAGCCGTTGAACTTCGGAAAAAAGCCAATCCGTTATTCCGATGGTTTCGCGCCGCCGCTCTACCTTTGCGGCCAAAAGTAATTGACCGCCAGGGCGGTCATTGGCTTCAAACAAAACTACTGAATGTCCACGTTCCGCGCAAACACGGGCCGCTTCCAATCCGGAAGGTCCGGCACCGATTACCACTATTTTCCGGAGTTTTCCGGAAGTTTTCGGCACAAGATGCGGCATCGTTTTTTCACGTCCGGTAGCCGGATTATGTGCGCAAAGTGCATCGCCGTTTTCATACAAGCGGTCCAGACAATAACCCATGCCGACACAGGGGCGGATGCGTTCTTCTTCTCCGGACTCAATTTTTTTAACGATGTACGGATCGGCCATGTGAGCCCGTGTCATGCCGACCATATCCAGCAACCCTTCCCGTAAAGCATAACGGGCCGTCGCGACTTCGTTGATGCGCGCCGCATTAAAAACGGGCAAATTAAATTCACGCCTGATCGCTCCTGCAAATTCCAGTTGAGGCCCCGCCGGAGTTCCCATATTTGGAATTATGTGCGATAAACCTTCCTGCGTGTCGATGTGTCCTTGAATGACATTGATAAAATCCAATGCACCTGTCTTGACCAGCATTTCACCGATTTTGAGACCTTCTTCAAGGCGCAATCCTTCGCCATAAGATTTGTCCAGATTTTCGTCAAAAACCATGCGGATTCCGACAATAAATTCGCTTCCGACCTGCTTACGAATTTCCTCCAAAACTTCTAAGGAGAAACGAACCCGATTTTCCAGACTTCCCCCGTAACGGTCTGTACGGAAATTAGTTCTCGGCAACCAAAAGGCATCAAGCAAATGCCCGTAAGACTGGATTTCCACACCGTCCAAACCGCCGAGTTGACAGCGTTTTGCCGCAGCACCGTAGGCTTTAACAATGCGGCGAATATCGGTTTCCTCCATTATTTTCGGAAAACCGCGATGCGCCGGTTCCCGCACACAAGACGGCGCAACAATCGGTAACCAATCTCCGGAATTTGAAACACTTCTGCGCCCCAAATGTGTGATTTGACACATCAACGCCGCACCGTGCTTATGAACTCCGTCAGCCATTTCTTGAAAATACGGAATGATTTTGTCATTTCCGGCATACAAATTCCCAAACACCGGAGGCGAATCCGGAGCAATCAGCGTCGAACCGCCGAACAT
>DTUH01000305.1:0-2567 GCA_012964265.1 Candidatus Lambdaproteobacteria bacterium | reverse complement strand
CGTCAGCGCAATTCCGCCTTTGGCTTTTTCCTCGTGATAAAGCCGGTAGCGTTCTTTGGGCAAGCCGTCTTCGGAATACGCCGGTTCGTGACCGGTGCTGAGTATCCGATTTTTCAAACGCAAATGCTTGAGTTGAAACGGTTGCAGTAGTGGGTCTGTAGTGTTCATCGGCTTTTGGTCAGCAATTTATTTTCATTTTAAGAGCTGTTTTCAGCCTCTCATCTTTTTGCCTTCCGGATCATAAATCGGTTCATCCTGAATTTCGGCATCGTACATTTCACCGATAATTTCCACTTGAACTTTTGTTCCGGGAGTGGAAAATTCGGTTGGGACATAACCGAGAGCAACGGATTTTTGAACATAATGCGCATAACCTCCGGATGAAATATAGCCGATTGTTTCACCGTCTTTCAAAATTGCTTCGTCATTGGAAACATCAATTTTTTCGCTGTCAATCGTCAGCGTAAGCAGTTTTTTCTTGGGGCCGTTTTTGCGTTCAGTTTCTGCGGCGGCTTTGCCGATAAAATCTTTATCCCATTTAATGAAAGCATCCATGCCGGATTCCGCCGCAGTGAAATCGGGGCGGAAATCGAGCGTCCAAACTCCCCATTGTTTTTCCAAACGAAGCGCAAGTAAGGTTCGTGCACCATACCAGCGATAGCCTAAATCGGCTCCGGCTTCTTCAATACTTTCAGTAAGTTTGAGTAAGTATTGCGGTTTGCAATAAATTTCATAACCCAATTCTCCGGAAAAACTGATGCGCGACAAAATCACCGGAACATCTCCAACATAAGTTTGGCGAATATCACGGAAAAGGAACGCACCAAGCGCAACATCATCTCTAGTGATGCGTTGCAATAATTCTTGTGAATTCGGGCCGGAAATCGCAATTCCGTGATAATCGTCAGAACGGTTTTCGTATGAAACTCCTTGCTCCGGCAAGAGGTTTTCAAACCAGCGGCGATGTGCATCTTGCATCACTCCGGAACCGAAAAGCATAAAGTGTTCTTCGGCCAAACAAGCCACGGTTAAATCACCATAAAGCCGCCCTTTGTGAGTCAGCATCGGAGTCAAATTCATCCGGCCAACTTTGGGGATGCGTCCGGCCAAAACATAGTTGAGAAAATCTCGTACGCCGGGGCCTTTGAATTCATGTTTGGCAAAATTGGCAATTTCTATCCCACCGACTTTTTCCCGCACTGCTTTGACTTCGCGAGCGACATAATCGTGTGCGCGTGAGCGTTGGAAAGTCGGTTCTTCGTGCGCATCTTCGGGGCTTTCGGCAAACCATAAAACATTTTCCAAACCGAAGCCTTGCGCCCAAACCGCGCCTTTGGCGGTGAGTCGATCATAAAGTGAGGTGGTTTTTTGTTTGCGTCCTTTGGGCAAAGTTTCGTTGGGAAAAGTCATCACAAAACGGCGTTCATAATTTTCCGATGATTTAATTGTTCCCCAGCCGGGAGTTGCAAATTCGCCGAAACGAGCGACATCCATCGCCCAAACATCAATCGATGGTTCGCCGTCCATCATCCATTCCGCCATCGTCAAACCGACTCCTCCGCCTTGACAAAATCCGGCCATCACTCCGACCGCAACCCAATAATTTTTCATGCCCGGAACGGGGCCGATCATCGGGTTCCCGTCCGGCCCAAAGGTAAAAGGGCCGTTAATCACATCTTTGATACCGGCTTCTGCCAGTGCCGGAATGCGCTCAAAACTCATCGACAGCCGATCTGCAATGCGATCCAAATCCGGAGGAAGTAAATCATGGCCGAAGTCAGCCGGAGTGCCGCAGATTTTCCAGGGAGTCGAAGTCGGCTCATAAGTTCCTAGCAATAAACCTTGTCGTTCCTGGCGGAAATAAATATTGCCTTCATAATCAATTCCCGCCGGTAAACGCTTTTCAGAACCAAGTGACACAACTTCCGGAATGGCTTCGGTAATCAAATAATGATGTTCCATCGGTTGAACCGGCAAGTCAACTCCGGCCAAATGCCCAACTTCCCGCGCCCACAAACCGCCGCAGTTGACAATCATTTCGGCGTTAATTGTGCCTTCCGGAGTCACAACATCCCAAGAACCGTCAGTGCGTTGATTGGTTTCAATCACCGGAGTATGGGTATAAAATTTTGCTCCGTGAACACGCGCCGCTTTTGCAAAAGCATAAGTTACTCCGGAAGGGTCAACATCTCCGTCGGCATCATCCCAAAGTGCGGCCAAATAATGTTTGGGGTCAATCAACGGATGTCGTTCTGCGGCTTCTTTGACAGAAATAAATTCCTGATTCAAGCCCATATAACGCGCTTTCGAGCGTTCCCGTTTCAAATAATCGTACCAAGTTTTGTTGGAAGCCAGGTAAAATCCTCCGGTGGCGTGCATCCCGATTGAATGTCCGGAGGTTTCCTCAATTTCCTTGTAAAGGTCGATGGTGTAACCTTGCAAACGGCTGATATTGGGATCAGAACTGATGGTGTGAATTTGTCCCGCCGCATGCCAACTCGAACCGGATGTCAGTTCGTTTTTGTCCAATAAAATAACATCCTTCCAGCCGAATTTTGCCAAGTGAA
>DTUH01000304.1 GCA_012964265.1 Candidatus Lambdaproteobacteria bacterium | reverse complement strand
TATATAATTATATTTACATAATAGTTTTATATTTTTATTTACTATCAACCTTTCACCGACTGAATGCATCTGATAATCATGCGGGCAGTTGCTTCCGGATTTTCCAGAGGAAACAAATGTGAGCCAGGAAATGGATTTACCTGCAATTCTGGAAATTTTCTTTTAATCCAACGCAAATCAGTTGGCCATAGAATCGGATTCCTGGCTGCATAGACCAGGGTGCCACGTACTTTGTAGACTGTTTCAGGAAATGAGGTCATCATATTTCGAAAAATAGCAACCTCTTTTTCCACTGAAATCTTCAGTTCTACACCGTTCTTTGCATAAGTTAAACCGTGAGTCACATAATCGTTTAATGCCTGCGGGTGAAGATTATTAAACATTTTATTTGCCTGAAACAAAGTGTGTGCTTGTTGCTTTGATTCAAAATGACTTCGTCGTTTTTTTGATTTTCCAGACGGACTGACCCAGTCCTCAATATTTAAGGCACGTAGAAGACGAATTAAACCACGTTTTTGCAGGGAAAATAGTGGTGGATCAAGCAATATAACAGTTTGAAATAGCTCTGGAATTTCAGCAGCAGCAAGCAAAGTAAGTATACCACCAAAGGAATGACCGACCCCAATTACCGGCTCTCCAAATTGTCCTGCGCTTTCCAAAATATCATCTTTCAAATCATACCAGCAAATATCTTCTGGTCTGACATTTTCAGCCAGAATATCGATAGCTGATATTCTATGATCTTTAAGTTGTTCAAAGAGTACTGAATATGTTTTTGCCGGAAAGCCGTTCGCGTGACTAAATTGAATAATTGACATTGTGACTCAGGGAACTTTACTCCAGTGACAATGGAAAGATGAACTACCTTGATTTGGTATATCCGTAAATGATTTTGCCGCTGCTGTCGTGGAAACGTATTTGAAGCATTTCTCTGGTGATATCAAGCGAGATAAATCCGTTATCATTGTAAGTATAAATATTAAATGCTACTGATTTATCGAGCTTTTCTCTCTCACTGGTTGACCGGTAATGCGCGCCCCCAGCTCCACTAATAACATAATCCGTGGAAGAATTTTCAGGTTGAAAATGTGCCAAGTTGTGATTATGACCTGACAAATAAAGATCCACACGACCTTCCAAAATCCAGTTCCAGTAACTACGTGTCAGGAAGTCTGTGTCTCCGTGTGTTCCGTTTGAATAAATAGAGTGGTGTCCGAAAACTATCGTCCATGGTCGTTTGGTTGCATCAGCCGTTTGTTCCGCATCATCGTGATTCAGATTTTTTCTGAGTCTTTCAGCAGAAAATGGACAGTTCGTATTCAAGCCATAAAAACGTGCCTCTGCAGTATTGAAAGAATACTCGTAGTTTGGCATACGCCAGGAAGTGCTTTTCAAACTGTAGATAAGCTGCGAAAGCACGTCCTGCTTGACATCGTGATTGCCCAGGACAGCAAAGAAGGGAAGCTTAAGCTTTTGATAAACCTGCTCAAATTTTGAAATAAACTGCGGATCGACTGTCGATTTAACACCATCAGGATAAAAATTATCACCTAAGAGTAAAACCAGATCACAACCGAATTCTTCGCAGACTTTAGCCATTCCTGCGGCTACTCTACGCTGATCTTTGTTCCCTGTTCCTGTGTCTCCAAGAGCAATTAACTGGAGGTGATCTGTACGAATAGGTATAATTTCAACCGGCAGGATATCTTCTTCAAGCAAAAAACAGCCTGACTTACTACCCTGCTCATACAATTTATAACCTGCTGCTGTACCGAATCCCAGCAGAGTAATGAACAGGATCAGTTTCCACAATATTGAAATTCGCCTTTTGGCAAAAGGCTGTTTCATAAAAGAAATATTACTTACAATTTACAGAAATTTGAGGATATTCAATCAAGGTCAGCAACTGTTCTAAAACGGGATCACGCAAACCAAGCTGGTGCAGAAATTTTACTGTGTTTTGTACATAATCGTGGCAGGTTCCGCATTTACCTTCAGCCCTAACAACTCGTTCCGCAACTTCCTCAAGTTCAAGATCCGGCACATAATGTTCGTGTTCCGGGTTGATGACAAAAGTAATTGCGGAAATAATTTTCTTCTTGGCTTCCACATTAACCCAGGTTGGTATGTATGTTTCCGCAAACATTTCACGTTCCCATACTTTCTGCAGTTCAGATTGCAGATTTTCCTGTGCAATCCGAAAAGCCATACCCTGACAAGTTGCTCCCTGATCCAAACCGAATACTAATCCATGATAATCCGGAGTTCCTCTATATACTATTGATTTTAAACATAAACGTCGGTGAAATCCCTTGACTTCTCCGGAAAGTTTTTCCTCCACGATAAAATCCGGATTCCACATCAATGATCCATAACCAAAAACCCAAACCCCTTCTTCCAAATTTCGTCCTTTCAGCATTTCCGTAATTGAGGCTGATAATTCCTGCGAAGACATAGTACGAATAGAGTCAGCCTCCTCGCCGGAACCCCACTCAAAGGGGCGATTCCCTTCCGCTGAAGTTGCCAAATCTTTCGTCATGCCACAATTTTGTAACATGGTTTATATTCCGTATCCCTGGAAAGTTTCATACGTCGATCCAGGCAAAATTTAGATAGTAAAGCATCCAGTTCACCCATCAGTTCAGGATCACCGCTAATTTGAAACGGACCATTTTTTTCGATGGAAAGCACTCCGTCTTCCTTGATATTTCCGGAAACAATTCCAGAAAACATTTTACGTAAATTGCTGGCAAGCTCATGTTTTGGCTGTGCATAATGCAAATTTAATGCAGACATCGATGCATGAGTTGGAGTAAACGGACGCTGATAATCCTGATCAATATGCAGCATCCAGTTGTAATAAAATGCATCTCCCAATTTTCTCCGGTATGCACGAACATTCTTTATTCCCGCCTGAATTTTTTGTGCAACTTTTTCCGGATCATCGATAATTATTTCGTAATATTTCCGGGCCTCTTCTCCCAAAGTGGCGCCAATAAAACTGTCAATTTGCTCAAAATAATCTTTACTTTCTCGAGGGCCGGTAAAAACTAAAGGGAACGGCTGATCGGCATTTTTCGGATGCATCAGAATCCCAAGCAAATATAAGATTTCCTCAGTTGTACCTACTGCTCCTGGAAACACTATGAAACCGTGACCGGAACGAACGAATGCCTCAAGCCGTTTTTCAATATCTGGCATTACAACCAGGGTGTTTACAATGGGATTTGGTGATTCTGAAGCAATAATTCCCGGTTCAGTTATTCCAATGTAACGGCAGTTGTTATAGCGCTGTTTGGCGTGGGCAATAGTTGCACCTTTCATAGGGCCTTTCATGGCTCCCGCACCGCAACCTGTGCAAATATTGAATTCACGTAAACCCAATTGATAACCGACTTTTTTAGTAAATTGATACTCTACTTCGCTTATCGAATGTCCTCCCCAGCAAACCACCAGATTTGGATCAGTCAAGTCTCTGAGCAAACCTGTGTTACGCAATATATGATAAACTAAATCAGTGATTGAAGAAGATTGATTTAAATCATAAACCCCTTTTTTTGAGAGTTCTGTACCTACAAATACAATATCCCGCAAAACCGAAAAAAGATGTTCATTTATACCTTGAATCAACTTGCCGTCCACAAAAGCCTTGGGCGGTGCATTTCTAATTTCGAGCTTAATACTTCGTGTTTGCTGGACAACTTTGATGCGAAATTTCGGAAAACTTTCAAACATTTCTTTTCCGCTGTCGGTATGACTGTCACTGTTAAGAACAGCTAGTGCGCAACGGCGGAACAATTCATTGAGTCCTCCGTTTTGGGGGTCACTTAATTGTCGAATTTCCTGTTGCGAAAGGAAATCGAGGATCCCTTTTGGACGAATACTCGCATCCATAATTATTTAGATTTGAAAAAGTGTTAAAGAAATTTATACGGTTTTTGTATCTGCAGGAAAGATGTTTTAGAGGCACACCACTTTAAATTCAATAAGTTTTATTAGATGTGGGCAGAATTCGAGAAATGTAAATTTGCCGGATAACCTATATTATTTAAATTTTTACAAACTGACCAGTCCGTTTAACAACTGGCTCAGTTGAATTGACTGCCTGCTGAAGCAGTGGCTGATGGCATTCCTGCGGAGGCGCCGCCAACCGTAAACGAACTGATGGAACGTTGTGTTTCTCGACTGCAGCATTCCGGACAGTCAATTTGTGAATCCATTTCCGAACTGCGTCTCAGCTCGGTAAAACCACTTTTGCATTGTTGACAGCGGTATTCATATAGTGGCATTTTTCTCCTGTAGCAAACAATTGATAATTCGGTGTTTTAGTGTATCATAAGTTATGCATTAAATTCAATCAAATTTAGCAGTAAGCTGGCTGGACTTTAATATTACACGACAGTATTATTGCATTTTTCTAGCGGATATTTAAACATACTTCTCGTTCAAAACAGCCAGATTTTAAACAAGTATGAAGCAGAGTTTTGTTTGCGCATTAAATTACTCTGCTGGCGGAATTAACTAAAAAGTCGCCGCTCATGCAGCCAAGCTAAATTTTAACTTGTATTTTCAAACTGGACAACCATAATATCTTACGTTTCAAAATTTAAAACATGTGTGTTTCAAAACTTTTTTAATCTCCATCAGCGCTTTTTTGAGAAAATATTATGATGCCCTTTCGAGTAATTAGTACAGTTTTCATTTCACTGTTATTGTTGACCCATACCGGCAGTGCACAAGAGTCCTCTTCCGAAAAAACCACCCTGAGTTCGGAAAAATCGGCTGGAGCTGATGTAGAGCGGGTATTTCACAGGGTTCCTTCAGGAGACAATAAAAAGATTTTTCACGATGCAGTAACAGGACATATAGTAACTAATAGAGGTATTCAGGATTATTATTCAGTTCCTGCTGTTGAAACTAAATGGCTGGATACAATCCTAAATACAGAAATAAAGTGGCACGAAGAATTGCAAAAACTGGAGCAAGCATACCGTAAAGCGTTTCAGAATCGTGCCGACCTAAAATCAGGTCAAAACGATCGGGCTGTCCGTATTGAAAATTATACAAGGAATATCACAAATTTTGAAAAAGAAATTGCGGAAATTCGAAGACAAATTGTACAGATCAACGTCGATAAACAAGTGTACATCAACACTCTTCGAAAAACCCCTATTTCCACTTTGGTTGCCATCAAGACACTTTTCACCGCTGATTTAATGAGCATCAAGGACAATCTTGATGTGCTTAACAGCGCCATTTTTCGAAGCCTGGAAGAACCTGTACTTGGTCACGTAACAACGGCCTTTGGCAAGAGTGTTAATATTCCATTTCAAGCAGGACATATTCGGGTTACGTACATGTATCCGGAAAACATTACTCTGTTTGATTCAGAAGCAAATGAGCATGTTTATCTGTTTTTACGAGTGGAAGCATATCCTTTTTCAACAGGGATTTCAAGGGATGGTGTAGTTGACTCGAGAGGGGTGGATGTCCAGCTACTCTCAGGTATCGACCAAATTCAGTCTTACCTCAAAACAAAAAAAGTAGGTGATAAACGATTACAGGACTGGCTGAACAAAGAATACAATTATCAAAAAATCAGCAACGATCATCTGTTTGACACAATCAGGGGGAAATTAGGTGATTTCAAAATGTTCCGGGACGGCCTCAAACATAGTATTACTGATCTCAGCTCAAAAGTACAACAACTTGGAGAAAAAAGAGAGTCGCTTATCGGCAGCGGAAATGCAGAACGAATTGAAACTGAATACAAAAAGACTAAAGCCCTCTATCATGAATACTATGCAACGCGAATGGTGCTGACTCACGAAAAGTACACACTTGAAAACGATGTGATGTTCAGCCTCTTCCATATAGAAGGTGAATCAAATAAAAATAACGCTAACTCTAAGCAAAAACAAATGGTTGATTCCAATGTTGCGGCAAACATTCCAATCAGCGGAAGACCTTTGAAAGACATTTTTACTGACATTCTAATTACCGCAAATCAAAAAAGAAAACTCAATCTGCAGAACTATCGTGAAAGAATCTATCGTTCAAACGAAGAGCAGACTCAGCTCATACAGGGTGAATTGGAGTGGGAGGTTAAAAGTGAGGATTTCAGTATTTTAAAACTTGCACGCGGAAATGTAGGCTCAAGAAGTCATTTTGTGGTCCATTTGGCCAAACGTTCGGAGTTAGTTTCAAAAC
>DTUH01000303.1 GCA_012964265.1 Candidatus Lambdaproteobacteria bacterium | reverse complement strand
ACAAAGTTCAGGTTTAAATAATAATCAACGAAAGATTTAAATGTACGAAACATCTGACATTAGAAAAGGGCTGAGGATTGAAATGGATGATGCTCCATTTGTGGTAGTTGACTTTCAGTTCGTCAAGCCAGGTAAAGGAACTGCCTTCACACGGACTAAAATTCGCAACATGATTACCGGAGCAGTGCTTGACCGTACCTTCAAGTCCGGAGAAAAACTCAAACCTGCTGATACAGAAGATCGTGAAATGCAGTTTTTGTATAGTGACGGTGATTTTCATTTTATGGATAACGGCAACTACGAGCAGGTGAGTTTGGAAAGCAACGCTGTTGGTGATGCCTCTAATTATTTGACAGAGAATATGATGATTGGAGTGAGTTTTTTTCAGGGTCGCACAATCGGCTTAACTCTGCCGAATTTTGTTGTTCTGGAAGTGATAGAAACCGCTCCCGGAGAAAAAGGGAACACCGTTACAGGAGCCTCTAAACCTGCTGTAGTTTCCACCGGATACACGGTTAATGTTCCTTTATTCGTCAATGAAGGCGATCAACTCCGTATTGATACGCGAACCGGAGAATATGTCGAACGAGTCAAAAACTAATCCGCCAGTGACTTGTAGTATAAGTGTGGACGATTGACTATGCTAATTTTCATTTGAATAATTTAAAATTCTTCAGCTTCCCGTTAACACTCTCGAACTGACTCTGTGTGTGGGGTGTCGAACCACCTCAGTAAAAGTTCGAAAAACCCACCGATCTCTTTTCCAGTCCTGACTCAAAACAAGATTATTCACCTTTTCATTCATGTCCAGTTCTTCTCATTTCTCCAGTAATTCGCTGTTATCAGGAAGCTACCAGGGGCGTGTTCTGGAAGTGATTTGTGGCGACGAAAAGTCAAATGAGTCAACTTTCGAAATTAATAATAAAATTATTGTACTTATAAAAGATCAATTGCATACGTTGAGTCTTCAGGAAAATGTAGGAATCTTTCAGGGCGCGTTAATTTCATTTGAGGTGACTGAAAACGGTAGAGTGGAAAAAGTAAAAACCGAACAATCCCCAGTGAATTTTGATGCGGAAGGTGACGTATTACGCTGGAGATGCCCTGCAAAATACCCTTCCAGAATGGAACTTCTCCGGACTCGACAGCAAATAATACGTGGGATCAGAGAGTGGTTTGAGCAGCAGGATTTTATTGAAACAGAAACTCCTGTGCTGGTACACGCGCCTAGTCCGGAGTCACAATTATTCCCCATAAAAACCAATTCTGGATTTCTGGTAACCTCTCCGGAATTTCAGATGAAACGTCTGCTGACAGGTGGTTTTGAAAAAATATACCAGCTCGCCCGTTGTTTCCGTAATGCCGAAAGTGGCCCCCTGCACAATCCTGAATTTACCTTGCTTGAATGGTATCGTATCAATGAACCACTGGAAGTTTTAATGTCGGATATTGAGCAAGTGGTGATGCACCTCATTGAAACCGTTTCAACTGAATCATTTGTTCGGGAAAAGCCGTTACCGCCCTGGCCGCGTGTAACAGTATGTGACTTGTTTAAAAATCATTTGAACATCATTTTGGATGGTTCTGAGTCCGCTGTTCAATTAAGGGAAAAAGCACAACAGTCCGGATATGCGGATTTATTGGATGGAATTTCTGATCTCTCAAAACTTACAGAATCGCTGGCTTATGAGCAAATATTTTTCCGGCTCTGGAATCAAATTGATTCTGAGTTTTGCGGATCAATCCCGCTGTTTGTTTATGAATGGCCGATGCCTTTGGCTAGCCTTGCCAAGCCGTGTCCGAAACACTCCGGATTTGCCGACCGTGTAGAGCTTTATGTGAACGGAATGGAATTGGCGAATGGTTTTGGAGAGTTGACAGATGCCGCTGAACAAAGACGACGATTTGAACAAGACCTGAGAAACAGAAATTCAGAAGGTCGGGAGTCTGTGCCTTTGGATGAAAATTTTCTGAAAAGTCTTGAGCAGGGTCTACCAAAATGTTCAGGGATGGCTTTGGGAGTTGACCGGTTAATTATGTGGCTTTGCGATGTAAAGCATATTCGTGAAGTACTGTGTTTTGCGGAAGATGAAATTTGAATTGGAAAGCAACTCTTGCAACACAGAAATCCGGTATCCGCATACTTGAAGTAAAATGGCACGTAGTATCATTCATATTATCCTCCATTTTTTAGTCCCTTTCATGGTGGCTAAAGCTGGTTGGAAAGAAAACTGGTTACGCCCTTTTATTGTCATGGCACTGACAATGGCAGTGGATTTAGATCACTTGCTGGCTGATCCCATATTTGATCCAAACCGTTGCGGTCTGGGTTTTCACCCTCTTCACAGCTGGTTTGCTATTGCAGCTTATTTTACACTTCTGCTAACTCCGCGTTTCCGGATTGCCGCTCTGGGCTTGCTCATTCACATGGGCTTGGATGGGATAGATTGTTTATGGATTCACTGAAAATAACTTAAATTAATAAAGCAAAAAAACTCAATAAATGATTAATTTGAAAAAAATACACTTTTATTAAAAAAAAGCTTGACAAACTACTAGCACTCTTTTAAAGTGAGTGCTAACAATTTATTAATTTTCATTTCAGATTGTCCAGCAGAGGGCGAGAGGGTTTTTTCAATTGCCCAAAAACGCAGCGGTTAAGGACATCTGAAAGTGGTTTTTCAACAATATTTATTTTTAATTAAGAGGAACAATGGCAAGAATGTCTAAAAAAAAAGCAAAAGAAATTTCACATGAAGAGATCAATGACGCGATGGCTCGCTTTCTTAAAAAAGGCGGTGTGATCAAAAAAATTGAATACAATGATAATGGCTTCCTTCTGAATAATGATCTTGCTCTGGATGATTCCTATACTGAAGCATCTGATTCTATCATGAGCCAGTTGCACATGGACTTTGAGCCGGAAAACCGGATCTGAAGCATTGCTTCTCAGTAAGTCTTCAAATATTCGGGCGGATATACAAAAATATCCGTCCCCGAACCACCTTTATTTTCTACCTCTCAAGTATCTTTTGCAGGCTACTTTACAAAAGATCGTCACTTGCGTATAGTTTTGAGGCTAAGAGTCGATAGCTACAGCGTTTTTTATAAGAATATCTGCCGGCTTTATCTCACTCGGAAGCTAAAGTTTTGAAGGAATCCAAAATTTTCCAGACATTGGCGCGGACAGAAGGAACGTTAAGGTTGTTATCATCGAAATATGGATGATCGTCTGCAACATCAATGCGTTTCATGATTTTTTTTATGATAACTCGTTCCTCGTCTTCAAACTCACTGTCAGATGCTGCCACTAAAGCCATTAATTCAACAAGTGCATGCTTTGCTTCTACTGACTGAATGTGTTCTAACATCTCTTCCAGAGAAGTGTTTGCTTTCATTTGTTCCTGTTCTTCCGGAGTGATCGACGCAGCCTTGAAAGCAGCAATCAGGACTTTCTTTTCAGCAGCATGCATTTCCCTTTCAGCATGGGCCAAAAAACTCACAACAGTTAAAACATTAACAAGTTCATCTCGACTGATAGACATTTATTTGCATGGCTAAAAAAACACATTCAGATTGAAGCAGTATTCTGCTGCTTTAAATAAAACAGTGTTAATAATGTATAACGAAATTCGATTACAACGTAAAGAGATATTTTACATCTCACAAAGTCATGGAGGTTTTTATGGCTCATGATTCACGATATCACCCAGAATGGGATACGGTTTCACGCTATGTAAGGGAGCTTTTCAACTACTTTTGTGCCAGATGTGGTAAAGATTGCAGAAAAACAAAAATGCCTCAACTGGTGTTACAAGTACACCATATTGATGAAAATCCCGCAAACAATGCACTTGAAAACCTGATTCCACTCTGTGCCAGCTGCCATCTTAAAATAGAAAAGGAAGCACGTCTACATGCGCCTTACCACGAGAAACAAATGGAATTGTTTGAAAATCAAACATACATGAGCCGGATGAAAGAAATGCGAGAGAGCGCGTTAGCTAAATATGGATCAGGCAGCAAATCTGCTGTTGCGAAGATGGATGCAGAAACTTATGAAATCAATGCCATCGAATGGGAAATCAACGAGCCTTCTTAGTTTCAAGGCACTAAATATTACTCAATATTCTGGTTTAAACACTGATATATCTTCAGCGTCTTCTTCTCCCAAAACCCCCAAAGCTAAATCCTCTTCTCCGACTGCTTCCGCCAAAAAGTGATCTTCTTCGTGTTACAGTACGTCTGCGTTTTGTGACGGCAGGTTTTCTTTGAATAGAGCGGCTGTTGCCAAAACCTCCTCCGGAAGCTCTACGATTAGCCGCACGGAATTTGGTACTTTTAATATTATTCAGCGATTTTTTTGATGTAGAACGAAACTTGTTTGACGATACACTTTTCCCGCCTGCTGTTTTAGCCGAAGATTTTGCAGGAGCAGCTTTTTTCATTTTAGACGTGGAAGCCCCCCTGCGATTTTGAATAGAACTAACTGTTCTTGGGCCACCATAACCGTAACCATAGCCAAATCCACCACCCCAAATATATGG
The DNA here is from genome assembly GCA_012964265.1 of Candidatus Lambdaproteobacteria bacterium. GTDB lineage: Bacteria > SAR324 > SAR324 > SAR324 > NAC60-12 > Arctic96AD-7. The sequence continues at coordinate 1,722 of DTUH01000303.1, read as the reverse complement.
TGGGCGAAAGAGCATCGACATCATCATGGACGTCATAAACAGATTTGTCATACTGTATCCGGAACCGTAATACGGTGAGTAAGGTGCTCCTGCTGATTGGTACATCTGAGGATTTGGAGTGGACTGCATCGTCAATAAGTCTCCTGAACTACGGACCACAGAGGCTGTCATGATTTCGATCGACTTATTTTCGGCAATATCTTTCCACGCCGCCTGATCTGATCCTGAAGGCAGTACACTGACTAGACTGGGATCCGGGACCAAAATCGAAAAAACCAGAAAGTCCGCGTCGCCTTTTTCTGTTTTAGGTACGATTAAAACATGATCCGCCATTCCGTCTTGATTTAAATCAATTGTGCTGATAGCACGTACTTTATTTGAAATTTTGCTGACCAGAGTTGGCAGAAAATCCTTGTCCGAAACCTGCGCTTGCGATGTTTCTCTTAATGCCTCCGAAGTTATTTCAGGGATCAATTTTGGATCAAGATGTTCCGTAAGATCAATCCCGAGTTTTTCGATAGCCTCCGCATTAAGTTGATCACTCACGCCAATAGGAATATTTTGGGAAGAATAGTTGTAGCGAGCAGATTCCATGCTTTTATCTTCACCAAAAAAAACCCAGTATAATCCTAAAATCAAAATTGCGATCAGGATTCCCTGGGTTGAAAATAATTTTTGCATCCCGTCTGGCGGTTCATTCTCTTTTTTACTCATTTCTCGTGTTTTTGGCTTAAGTTGTCGGTTTAAATTGAATCCGATTTATGTCTAGAGACTTTACTGGACTGTAGAGAAGGCGCAAGTTAAAACGATGTTTAGTTTCAATTAAGTAGTTTTGGAGGCTATTAATTTTTCCCAATAGCCATATCATGAGTACTTATTTTGAGATAACAATAGCTGACCCACTGTGTAAAAAAAGTGTTTCGGTGTGAACGCCAGCGGTTGAGCGGTTCCCTAAAATCAAAATTTACTGGCGGTGGTACATCCGGATTGCCATGGTCACGTTTTGCTTCATCGGCAAGTCGGTTAGCGTTGTATTCAGGATGCCCGGTATGGGCAATAAAACGGTCATCTGCTGTGGAAAAAATAGAATAACCGGCTTCAACTCCGTAAGCCAGCAATTTTAGCCGACCGTCGTTTGCTGCTTTTTCCATGGCATCGTCTGGAATTCCGGCATGGCGACTTTGTGGACAGAAAAAAACGTCATCCAATTCACCAACAATTGGGTGGTCAGGAGCAAGATTTCTCAATTCAAAAACGCCAAACAGTTTTTGATCGTAGTTAAATTTGTTCACTCCTTCCAAATAAGCCATGACAAATCCGGCCCAGCAGAGTCCAAGTGTACTCGGAATTGTTTGACGTGCGTCTTGTAAGATTGCGCTTATTTCGTTCCAGTAATGCACATCTTCGAAACGAACAGTCTCAACGGGGGCACCGGTTAAAATTAAGCCATCAAGTGGCTGCTCTTTTTTGGCCTCCTCATAGGTAACGTAAATGTCATCTACATGCCTGGGCTCCCATGTTTTGTAGTTATGAGATTCCAAACGAATCCAAATGGGTTCTAACTGCAAAACTGAAAGTCCCAGGGGATGGAGAATATTAAATTCATATTTTTCTCCAAGCGGCATAATGTTGAGAATTCCAATTCGCAATGGTCGAATATCCTGACGCTCCGCTTGTGAGGGCGGAATCCAGCGAATACCATTTTTCTCTAAAATTGGAACG
>DTUH01000302.1 GCA_012964265.1 Candidatus Lambdaproteobacteria bacterium | reverse complement strand
AAAATGCGGATATATACCCATTGTATCAAAGACGGTATTGTTAAAGGATAGCGATATTTCAGTCACCCAAGAGTCAAACCCAGATTTATTTGTTGAGCAGGCACGTAATCTGAGTCCTGATTTAATTTTTCTCAGTAACTCTGACAGTGAACAAGACTACAAGAATTGTCGTGAGATACGTGAAGAAAAGAACTTAACAAAAACTCCGATTATTTTGCTTGCAAACGCAAAAGACGAAATTGACGATGGTATAATTTCAGAACTTGGAATAAACGGATTACTTCGCAAACCATTTGAAGCATCGATGCTTCAGGAACAGTTGAGTCCATTTATTACTTTAGATGAAAACTACGGCACAGGTCCAGACAAAGGTGATGAAGAATTCATGGTTGACATGGGTTCCATTGACAATCAGTTAAAGGAAATCAGAGATGGAATACAGCCTTCAAATACCACGGGTGAGGAGGATGCTCAAGTAATTGATGGTTTTGAGCAAAACACCTATGAATCAGGATTTGCTTCTTTGCCGGCCAGTGAAATGGATTCAATGATTTTGGGTGATTTTTGGGTTGATCGAAATCAGCCGGAAAAGTCATTGGCAAATGAAGAATTGGCACAGGATGAAATAGAAAAAGCTGTTGATGTCGTGGAAGAAATTACGGAAGATGAAGTTGTAGTTGATGTGCTGGAAGAAAATGCGGAAGATGAAATAGGCATGGACGACGGTTTTGAATTTGATCTAAAACTGGATGAAGATGAGGTTGAAAACGACTCCGAAACAACTGCAACAGAAACTGTTTCTGATGAGACGACTTCCGCTCCGGATGGATTGGAACAATTAAAAAATTCAGGACTGGAAGATAAATTTGCAGAAAACCGGCTGGCTGAAAGCCAACCGGCTGAAACCATATCAAAGGATCAAGTGGAAGAACCTGAACAAAACTTGCGTGGAGGATTAACAGAGATTGATCTTGAGATTAATGATTTTGAGGATCTGGATGAAATATGGTCACGTCCTCCGGATCTGGATCAGACACTCAGAGAGGGACTGACCGATATCAGTTTGGATCAAGCAGATTTTCAACCCGAATTTCCAAAAAATCTTTCTACATTTGAAGCACCTGCTGAACTTCCTGCGGAGGACATAAATGTTGGCGAAGACCCTGCGGATTCGTTGCCGGACATGGATTATTTTGAACTGAAACAGGACACTGCAGATGAGACTCTTGAAGAAGAAAGTTCATTAGACAATCTAATGTTGACTGATTCAGAAGAGCTGTTCACGGACGAGGTTGAGGATGTGGAGCAATTCGTACTTGAAACTTCTGCTGATGAATTTGAAGAAATGCTGGATGTGAATCCGGAGGATGCAGAAATAAATACTATGGTTCAGTACAGTTTAAAGGAGCAGGAAAATTCTCCAGAAAGCGCATTGGGAGAACTTGAGGACTTGAGCGAACAAATGGAAGCTCTTGAGGCAGAAGAATCAGAGTTTGAAGCTGAAGAGGAAGAGTATGAAGCTGATCTGGAAAAAGAAGAATTTGAAACGGAAAGGTTTTCTGCTGAAGAAACAACTGAAGCAGAGGAAGATCCAGACGACGATCTTGCGGTTTACATGGAGGAGGAACTGGGAGACCTGCTTGGAGCTGATGAAGATGAATCTGATACAGAGGATTATGAAAAAGATTCAATTGTGGAGGAACTTGAGGAAACGGTGATTGAGGGTCTCGATGATTTGGTTGACGATATTGAAGAAATTGAAACCGAAATTTTCGCTGAAATGTTACCTGACCATGAAGAAGAAGTCTTTGACAGTTGGGAAGATGCTGAAGATGCCTTTATGGGCTTTGATCGCGAAACAGAATTTAGTGAAAAAGACGCGGCTCTTCCTGAAATGGATGATGAGCAAAAATTTGAAAAAAGCGAGAGTTACAGATTCACTGAGGACGAGTTGAAAACAATTGTCTCAAGTTCAGTTCAGAAAGCTTTGGAAAAATCCATTGCATCTTCTCTGGTTGAACTGGCCGTTTCGGAATTAAAAACCCAAGTTGCACAGATGGATCAAGGCTGAGTTTGAAAAGCGACAGCTATTTTTGCGCCCAAATGCGCATTATTACAGACCAGTGCAATGTTGCTTTTAAGACTTTCTCCTTCGGTCAACTGATTGATTCGCTCCAGCAAAAACGGAGTCACTTCTTTGCCTTCAATTTTATTTTCATTTGCTTCCTTTAGTGCTTCAGAAATTGCTTCCTGAATTCGTGATTCATCCATTGCACTTTCCGGAGGCACTGGATTGCCGATCACAAGTCCTCCGTCCAGTCCCATGTCCCATTTAATTTTCATGCAGCGTGCAATTTCTTGAGGCGTGTCCAAACGGGACTGTACCAAAGAACCACTGGAACGCGTATAAAAAGCAGGGAATTCTGCCGTTTGAAAACCGATTACGGGCACTCCGTGGGTTTCCAGATATTCAAGTGTACGTGGAATATCGAGAATGGATTTTATTCCTGCACAGACGACAGCAACATTTGTCTGTGCCAGCTCCTTCAAGTCAGCGGAAATGTCCATGGTCTTTTCATTTTCGCGGTGTACTCCGCCAATTCCACCTGTTACAAAAACGGCAATTCCGGCTAATCGAGCACAAATCATGGTAGCCGCAACGGTGGTTCCGCCGCTCTGTTTTTGCGTAAGTACCAGCGGCAAATCCCGTCGACCAACTTTAACTTGAGTCCTGATCTGAGAAAATTGCTCCAGTTCATTCAGGCTCAGCCCAATCTTGATGCGTCCCTCCAAAATTGCGATTGTAGCAGGCACGGCGCCTTCCTCGTGAATGATGTTTTCCACTGAATGTGCTGTTTCAAAATTTTGAGGATAAGGCATACCGTGTGAAATAATCGTTGATTCCAGCGCGACAACCGGTTGTCCCGTTTCAAGTGCTACCTGAACTTCTGCGGAAATGTCCATCCCTTGAGTGGTATTCATGTTCCTCTTAAAATATAAATTATACTTTGAAGCCGTTTTTCACGTCCTTCTGCTGCTTCTGAAACTAACTGAAACGATGAAAGCTGTCAATCAACATCGTCAGAGCTGTGTTCAATCTATTGATAAAATCAATCGAAAGAATTGCTAATTTGCATTTTACAGATAGCATACAAAATAGTAGAATGGAAAAGTTTCAAAACTGAACATTCATTTTTTTTCAACATTCAAAGCGGGTTTCCCATGAAACGCAATATTCTCCTCAATCCCGGACCAGCCACCACGACAGACAGTGTAAAACAAGCGCTGATGGTTCCGGACATTTGCCCTCGAGAACAGGAATTTGGTGATTTAACACAAGCTGTACTGAGCAAAGTAGTACGGGTAGTCAATGGTGAATCCACTCATACCGCTGTGATTTTCACCGGTTCCGGAACCGCTGGAGTGGAAGCCGCACTGAGTTCGGTGGTTGCTCCTCAGGGAAAAATTTTGATTCTCGATAATGGCGCTTACGGTAAACGAGCCGAAACGATCATCCAGGCCTATGGAATTCCGTACCGGACTTATCGGATGGTCTGGGGAGATTATCCGGATTTGGACGCCGTTGAATCAATTTTTAAAGCAGACCGCGAACTGACGCATTTTGTTTTCGTACATCATGAAACCACTACCGGAATGCTCAATCCACTTCCGGAACTGCTGGAACTTTGCCGGAAATACGAAATTGATTCGATTGTGGATGCAATGTCGTCTTATGCGGGATTGCCGATTGACATGCGTGAACTGCCGATTGATTATTTAATCTCATCTTCCAACAAGTGCATCCAGGGTATGGCAGGAACAAGTTTTGTAATTGCCAGCAAAGAAAAACTCGCCAAAACCGCAACAATCCCACCACGCAATTTGTATCTTAATTTATGGGGCAATCACAGCTATATTGAAAAAACAGGACAATTTCAGTTTACGCCGCCGGTGCAAATTGTTTATGCTCTCAATCAAGCGCTCGATGAGTTTTTTGTGGAAACACAGGCCGGACGAACTGCGCGTTATTTCAAGTCTTATGAGACATTGCTGGATGGACTTGAAAAAGTAGGATTGGAACTCCTTTTGTTAAAATCTCAACATTCAAAGTTGTTGACCGCAATTGTTGAACCGAATTCTCCAGGTTATGATTTTATGGAGATGCACGATTATTTTTACGAAAACGACATCACGATTTATCCCGGAAAAGGAGCAAAACAAGATACGTTCAGGATTGCAAATATAGGCGAGATTGATTATCGTGACATGTTGGTTTTTAACAAGCTTCTGCTCCAATATTTTGAAGAGAGGAACATCATTTAGATTTTGCGAAACTATACAGTCAGCTTATGAAAATTGGCATTCTGCAATGTGATTCAACCAATGAAAATTTCCGGGCAGAGCACGGAAACTATCCGGGAATGTTTATCTCTCTTTTTCAAAGCATTGATGCGGAATTGGAATTTGCGGTTTATGACGTGCAGCTTGAGCAATATCCACAAGCTCCGGAAGAATGCGACGCCTATTTGATAACCGGCAGCCGTTTAAGTGTCTATGACAATGAACCGTGGATTCGAAAACTGGAAAAGTATGTGGTTGAATTACACGGCAAAAAACATCCGTTGCTGGGAATTTGCTTCGGACACCAGATGGTTGCCAGGGCACTTGGCGGAAAAACGGAAGCTGCAGAACAAGGCTGGGGGGTCGGAGTTCAAAACTACCAAGCTGTTTCCGCCCAAGCCTGGACTGAACCGGCAATGGAACAATTCTCACTTTTAGCCAGTCACAAGGATCAAGTCACAAAACTTCCGGAAGATGCGGAATTGATTGCCGAAAGTGATTTTTGCCCTTATGCCGCTTTCCGGATTGAGGATCATATTCTGACATTTCAGGGGCATCCGGAATTTCAGAAAGCATACTCCAAAGCCTTGCTGAATCTCAGGAAAGAAATATTGGGTCCAAAAGTTTTTGCTGCGGGAATGAAATCACTGGAGCAAACCATTCAGCCTCTGCAAATCACAAACTGGATGCTTAATTTCCTCCGGAATGGAACGTCGCAACAATTACGGTAACGGACTCGGTTCCGGACTTAAGGATTTTTTATTTTCCGGCGTATTCCGTATCATTTCCCAAAGCTTGAAGTAGCGCACTACAAAATTCAGGGCATCAAAAATTGTGCAGAACAATCCCGGAAAACCGTCTCGGAATCCGCCTTTCAGCAGATAGCGCCGTAAAAAACGGAAAAATGGTTTGAGCACTAAAAAGCGCAGAGTATTTCCGGCAGTTATCCGCACTCCGGAATCCCTGAGATAACCCGCCTCAACTCCGGTATAGAAATCAAACTTGCTCAAAAACTGGCTGATGTTCAGGTAAGGAAAGTGGAGCATATCGTTGTTTAATTTCCCGATACTGCCGTCAACCACCAGTTTTTCATGTACATGCTGATTCGGAAAATGTGCGGCATCTTTCCGGAATAATCGTAACTGTGTGTCCGGATATTGACTTCCGTGACGCAGCCAATTTCCAAAATAATGATTGCGGCGGTTTAAACGAAAGGCCGCGTTTGTCGTATCTTGAATTACTGCTTTGATTTCCGATTCAAACAATTCCGGAAGCCGCTCATCCGGATCCAAGTAAAAAATCCAGTCCCCCGTTGCCTGTTCCATTGCATAACTTTTGTTGACATTCAGGTTGGTATTATTTGGTTGCGAAAAAACACGGCATCCCAGCTCCCGCGCAACTTCAAGTGAGCCATCCTGACTTTCGCAGTCCACATAAACTATTTCGGTTGCCCATTTTAGCAAAGGCAGCAATTCCCGCAAATGATCAACTTCATTATGTCCGATGATAGTTATGCTGAGATTCATAAAGGTTGGTTTTTACTTCAGATTGCTTACTGTCTGAAAAAATATTGAAAGCTTGATTTCAAAATGATCTGTTGTCCAATCTAAGCCAAGTTAGGTATCTTGTCAATGTTGCAGACGATTCTGAATGTTCTCTGACAATTATTCATTCATGAAATTTTGAATCAGATTGATTTTCTGGCAACATTCTTTTCACGGCATATTTTACAAAATCTCCGTTCTGGTAGAGATTAGATTGCCAAAATTATTTCAAAACGCTAAACTTTGATAATTAATCCAGAGCAGTAAAAAGGAGGTGTTATGTTCAAAACAGTCAACAAAGATGTCTGGGCTTTTGACGCGGAATGGGTGCCGGATCCGGAAGCGGGAAGAAGATTATATCAGCTTCCGGAAGATACTCCTGATGCAGAAGTAATC
>DTUH01000301.1 GCA_012964265.1 Candidatus Lambdaproteobacteria bacterium | reverse complement strand
ATTTTGTGCCGCAAAATACTTAAGAGCCATGTCTTTGCAGAAGAATCCCTCCTGAAACTGGCCCAGTCTTTCAAAGCAGAAGTGAAAGTAGTCTGTACCAAATCTTCCGCCAGTTCATGACTGTTCACCCGATAACGTGCGAAGCGGTAGAGCAAATTACCATGCTCTTCCACCCATTCTGTTATTTCGTTTACCGGACTTTCCGACTGTTTCGGAATTTTCAGTTCAAGAGGAACTGCCGGATCTGTCATGGATTTCTACAAATTTGGTCAATTTAATCTTCGAAAATAAGGATATCACAGTTTTTTTTCCAGTTCAAAATACATCAAACAGTCATTGCAGGCAACTAATATTTAGTAATACCTGAAAAAAAGATCATTAAAACATTTAAATTGACTTTTAATCTGCTAATCTTAACATAAAAATTTCATCTGTTTTTGTTGAATCATATCTTACATTCAAGGTTTTGCTTCAATAACTAATTGACCACAGGCACCCTGAATGTCCTGTCCTTTGGAAATTCGTAGAGGTGCTACTACATCATGATCAAGTAAATACTTTTGAAATTTGCGAGACTGTTTTTGTGAAGGCGCTTGATATTTGTTTGCCGGATCAGAATTATAGGGAATCAAGTTGATCTTGAATTTAAGACCGTGCAGCAAACGTATCAAACCCTTCGCATCTTCAATCGAATCAGTCAGGTCACGAATCAGAATATATTCAAAAGTGATACGTCTGCGTGATTCAAGGGGAAATTCACGACAAACTTTCATCAGTTTTTCCAGGTTGTATGCAGTGTTCACAGGCATCAGTTTTGAACGGACTTTGTCTGTAACTCCATTCAGGGAAATTGCAAGATTGGCTTTTATTTTTTCTTTACCGAAACGGCGTATCTTCGGCAGCAACCCTGAAGTGGAAACGGTGATGCGACGCTGTGAAAAATTAAATCCGTGTTCATCCGTCAGAATTTCAAGTGCCTGCATTAGATTTTGATAATTGTGAAAGGGCTCGCCCATACCCATAAAAACGATATTGCGCAATTTTTGTTCTGCCGGTATATCCTGATAAACTGCAAATACCTGATCAATAATTTCTGAAGTTTTTAAATTGCGTACCAAGCCCATCGTACCGGTCATACAGAAATCACAGCCCATTCCGCACCCTACCTGTGATGAAACACAGACAGTATTATGACTCGTGTGGGGCATGAAAACGGACTCAATGCTCTGACCGTCTTCCAGCAACAAACGATACTTGATTGAACCATCGCGGGAATGTTGTTTTTCTGCCTTTCCAAGCGTGCTGATCCAAAAATGGTCTTCGAGCAGTTTCCGGGTTTCTTGGCCCAGATTCAGCATTTCGGCAAAGCTTTCTACCCTCCGCTGATAAAGCCAATAAAAAATCTGATCTGCACGGAATGCCTGTACCTTGCCTTGTGTTTTGGCTTTTTCATCCATCCACTCACGCAGGTTGTTGCGAGTCCAGTTTTTTATATTGTATAGTTTTGGCATTTGAAATTTGGAAATGTCACTATTGCGTTGAATATGTTATTCTCCATGATAAGTAAATGCTTGATTCTGGTCAAGCAGGAGTAGTTTCAATGCAAAAAAACTGATTATACAAATTGGTCAAAAAATGAAATGTCTAAAATGCGGATGGTCGAATTTAGACACCGCAGCCTATTGTAAAAATTGCCATGCATATCTGGCGGAACCACCTGGAATGGAATCATTAAACACCTTCAAGGCACTAATTTTAAGCCTGTTATTCACAGGAATCTTCTATCTTGTTTTTCCGATGCCCGTAATCCGCAGTGAATACTGGCAGCAACTGTTTTCCGGACGTATTTCAGAAACTATATTTGCCCTCATACTTTGGTCTTTATTTTTGATTTTTTTCAAGTGGCGTCAGTTCCGCCAGCAGTATCGGGCGTATGTGGCTTTCCGAAATCAAGTCCTGCATGACTCTTTGACAAAGGGAATTTTTGTTAAGGATGTTGATGAAAGAATTGCGGAAATCAGTCAGTTTATGCAGGAACAAAAAGTCAAAAAATTTCAGGACAGCATCATTTTCCGGAGGGTGCGCCGCACATTAAGGCATCTCAAAGCCATTCCGAAAAAGGAGGAAATAACTTCGATTTTGAACTACCAGGCAGAGATTGACCACAACCGTATGCAAAGCGGCTATGCTCTTTTAAATGTGTTTATCTGGGCAATACCCATTATTGGATTTATCGGTACAGTTTTTGGAATTGGACAGTCAATAGGCGAATTTTCAGATTTCATTCGCAATACAAACGGCACAGATATAAACACGCAAATGCGTTCCGCACTCGGTGGTGTAACAAGTGGATTATCCATCGCTTTCAGCACAACTTTTATTGCCCTCGTCGGAGTTGTTCCGATAATGATGCTCGCTTCTTCTTTGCGCAAACTTGAAGATGATTTGCTGCTCAGTGTCGAAGAATACTGTCTGGAAGATCTTCTGCCCAACTTACATCTACGTCCGGGTGATGAGGCATTGGATGATGCGGTAAGTGAACATCTGGAGCAAATGGCCGAATTTTCCGAAAATTGGCGTAAACAGGTTTCACCTGTTCTTGAATCGGTGGAGCAACATTCAAAAGGATTAGTAGCACAAGTTGGGGGATTGCAACCGTTGATTCAAAAATTCAGTGAATCTTTACTTGAAGTAAAAGCTGAAATGAGTGACAGTAAAAAAGCTGAAAGTGACAAAGAAAATTCTGCAAGTTCGGAAGCAAAAATAACGCTGGACAAGGAAGAGCCGACAGCCAACCGTCAACAGTCAAATCAATGAGGCATGCCTCTTATTCTCCCGGAGTTACTCTGTTTCCATTTCTGAGTGTCCTGCTCAGTACGATGGGAATATTAGCATTCCTTTCCATCAGTTTTTTACTCGTTGTTCCGCAAGGCGCAGATTCTCCATCGACGCAAAAACGCATACAATTTGAATGGGTGGGTGCTCCAGGTTACGTAAAACCCATCTTCATTCGCTGCTATGCGGATCGGGTTGAATATTTCAATTTATTTGAGAATCAGGATTATACCCTTACGCTTGATGAATTGCTGGAGCAGCTTCAAGGAAAAGATCCGGCACTCTTGTCGTACCTGGTTCAAATCTTTCAACTAAATGCAGATATAAAAAAACAGTTTGGGAAAACGGAATATTACCCCCTCTTATTGGTTTATCCTGAGGGTGTTTTGACTTCAGAGTTGTTGATGGTTGTGATTGAAAATATAGGAGGTTTAAATTTTGGACTGGAACCGATGCTACCAAACTGGGAGGTTCCGTACCAGGGACTGAATTCTGCGGGATGAGAATTGAAAACATGAAAAACCGTTGTGTATCCGGCATTTTTTTAATTGGTATTTTTTTATTCTCAGCAGGTTGTCAGGGATTTTTAATTCCGGTTCCCGATACGCAGGAAAGCAGATTACGCAATGCCATCCGGATTCATCCTGCACATGAATTAGGTTACGTCCGTCTTGCTCAATATCTAGAAAGTAAACGGCGCTACTCCGAATCTTTTTCGGTGCTACGTGCCGGGCAGCAGCAAATTCCGGATTCAATTGCACTCATCCGTCTGGAAGGCGGTCTCTATCAAGGTTTGGGTCATTACAGGGAATCGCAAAAATTTTATTCTGCACAAATCCGTAAACATCCTGATAATCCACTGCTTTTTTTGGATCGTGCCCAACTTTACTGGCTCATGGAAAAACAGCAGCTTGCCCTGGCCGATGCACAAAAAGCACTCACTTTAAAGCCTGACTTATTCGAAGCTCATTATCTGGTTGGTGTAATATTAGGTGATAAGTCTGCCTTAAAATTTCCGGAACAGTCTGAAGAGGCGCTTGACGCATACATTGAGGCGAGCAAAATTAATGATCGGAATCCCGATCTCTGGTTACGTATTTCATCATTATGGGAAAAGCGGGGCGATACTCACAAGGCGAAAATAGCCATGCTGAGGGCAGTAGAGCTTTCTCCGGAATCAAAACTTTACCTGCGTCGTCTCTCTGTTTTGCAGGAAAAAGAGCTGGATGGGTCAAGTCAGAAAAACTCCACTGAAATTGCGGAAGAACTGCAGCAAACTCTGCTGCACATGCTCAAATTGTTTCCGGAAAACAGTTGGGTACACGCGCATTATGGGAATTGGGCATGGACACAGGAAAAGTTTGTGCTTGCGGAAAAATACCTTCGCCGTGCACTTAAACTAAACTCGACTTATCCCTGGGCAAGTTTCCGTTTGGGAGTGGTTTATCTTTCACTGGAAAACTGGGAGTCTGCGCAGTTGTCTTTTGAAGAAGGCTTAATATATGATCCGGAAAACGAATGGGCGATTCAGCAGATCGGACATACGCTGGAAATGCTGGAAAAAAATGAAGAGGCTATTGCACGTTACGAATGGCTGATGGAAAGTGCCCCGGCAAATCTTTTGGTCATCAATCGACTGAACCGCTTGTATTGGGATGAGTTTTTGTTTGATAAAGGCGAAGACACACTTTTGCGTGGACTGGAAAAATTTCCAACTGAAACCATGCTGAATGAAAAACTGGTTGCTTATTATGAATCACACAGGCTTTTTGAAAAAGCTTCAAAAGTTTTATCGTCTTTTGTTAAGTTGGAGCCTGATAACTCTGCTGCGCTGGCCAAACTGGGATTTTATGAAAATAATTTAAAACGACAGGAAAAGGCCTTGCGCTGGTTTAAAAAAGCCCTGGCAGTCTCACCGGATTTTGAGTGGGCGCGTATGCAGAAAATTGGCATTTTGCTGAAAACAGAACAGGCTGAAAATGCAGAAATAGAACTTAACAATTTTCTAAAAGATAAACCGGATTCTGAATGGGCTCTGTTGGAATTATCTCAACTGAAGTTAAAACAAAAGCAATTTGATGAAGCGGAAGCCATGCTTGATCAAAGTCTGGAACTGTATAAAGATTCACCAGGTTTATTACAAACTCAAGGACGTTTATACAAATTACAGGAACGTTGGCAGGAAGCGGAACAAGTTTTTCAAAAACTGGTTAAATTGCGTCCAAACAATTCTTTGCTGCTGACACACTTGGGCTTTATTCAGTGGAAATTGAATAAAATAATGCCGGCACGCCGTAATATTACACAGGCGCTCTATGAAAATCCCGGCAGCCTCTGGGCCTGGAATCTTCATTTGCTTTTGCAGCCGGAAGTCCAGCAGCGTCGCTGGCTTGGTGAAGAACTCAATGTGCTGCTCCCGGTATTAAAAGTTCTGGCGAGTCAAAATACAGAAAAGGCCTGGCAGAAAATAACTACGGTTCGAACCGATCCTTTTACGCGTCAGGTTTTGAAAAATTTACACTTCCTGCTCGAAGGCGCACCTGAGGAAATTGTCATGGAACCGCAGGATATGACCTCAAAACAACTACTGCCCTGGATGCACGAAAAGTGGGGTTATTTTCATGAAATGCTGGGAAACAGAGAACTCGCAGCGCTTCATTTTGAAGTAGTCGCGAAGGCACTTCCGGACAATGCCTGGATTCACGCGCGCTTGGGATGGGTCTATGAGAGACTTGAAAATTTGGAAAAAAGCCGTATTCATTATAGCAGATTTTTGCAGAATCACCCGCAAGCGTTTGATGTCAGCTTTCGACTGGCCAACGTCGAAACATTGTTAGGCAACGAAGCTTCAAGCATTGAGCTTTATGAAAAAATAATTGCCGAACGTCCGGAAGACGATTTGGTGCTGAACAACCTTGCCTGGCTTTATTTGACAGCTCAAGACAGGCGGTTGCGTAATATTGAGAAAGGTATGAATTTAGCCCTAAAATCGGTGGAACTGCTTCCTACAATTGATAATCTGGACACGCTGGCTGAGGCCTATTTTCAATCCGGAAAAATAAAGAAAGCGATTGAAATTATCCGGAAAGCTGCCATTGATGTCGATTATCCTCTTAAACGTCATTCCTATTTACGCAAACAATTATTACGCTTCCGCAACGGAAATCCTGACTCAACCCCACCGACTTTATCCTGACTGTGTTCCAAAACAGTTTTGCCTAAAAGCAAGTTTGCCGCAGTGACTTCTTTTATAGAAAACTTCCGTCTTTAATCCAGTTTGGAAAAGAAAGGTTTAATTTTGAAGAAGCTCAGACAGATTTTTTATTTTGCTATTTAGTGACAGGTCCACTGGAATTTGAGTTATTTTCTTCGTAAATGGCGTGTAAATTTGTCTGGCTTTGAGAGTTAATATAAATTGGCTATAATTTTTTTTAAAACAAAATATTTTTTTCTTGCTTTTAAAATATATTTTGATAGAGTGTGTGTTG
>DTUH01000300.1:25716-27095 GCA_012964265.1 Candidatus Lambdaproteobacteria bacterium | reverse complement strand
TTTACAACTTAGTATTGAAAATTTAGCGACGATCCGCAAACTGGAAGTAGAATTCACGGATGGATTTTCCATTCTTACAGGTGAAACGGGTGCTGGCAAATCGATAATGATCGACGCGATTTTGCTTGTTTTAGGACATCGTGGTGAACCCGGAATGATACGGACAGGTGAAGAGCAGGCAGTTGTTGAAGCAATATTCTCTATACCTGAAAATTCAGCTCATGTTGAAAAGTTTGATCTCCGGAGTAAACTGGAAGAATCGGGGATTAACATTAGTGATGAGTTAATTGTGCGCTGTTTAGTTTCTCGTAAAGGACGGCAAAAGCGATACATAAATGGAGTTTCAGTCACAGCGGATTTTCTGAAAAAAGTTGGCAGACAATTGATTAATATTCATGGACAGCATGATAATCAATCATTGTTACAGGTCTCTTCTCATCTGGATTTTCTTGATGGATATGGTAGATTATTCCCATTGCGTCGTCAAGTAGCAGAAACACATCAGGCTTTGCAGGTCGCAAAAAAAGAACAGAAGGCGCTCCAAAAACAATTTGCTGAAAGTGCTGTCAGAACATTGGAATTGAAGGAAATAATTGAAGATTTGTCAGGATTAAATTATCAACCTGCAGAAGAAAGTGTACTCAGGCGGGAAGAGAATCGACTGACACATGTGGAAAAACTTTCATCGCATCTGGCCCAGGTTCAGCATCAGCTACAGGAAATGGACGGGTCGGTTTTAGAACAGCTGGAATTGATTAGAAAACAAATTTGCGAAGCAGAAGAAATTGATCCGGATTGCGCAAAAATACGTGCCGGAATCGAATCAGCACTTTTTCAACTCGAAGACAGTCACCGTGAATTGGCGGGCTACAGTACCAAAATCGAAGACGAACCGGATCGTATTTCCTGGATCAATGAGAGGCTCAGTCGAATTCAGCATTTTAGACGTAAATTTAGATTGGATGATGCAGATGAACTACCGACTCTTTATGAAAATTCTCTGCGGGAATTGGACTCTCTTGAACACCTTGATGAGAATGAACAGGAGATTTGTGACAAGATTGAGTTTTTAAGAAAAAAACTGCAAAAGTTTGCTGAACGTCTTTCTCAGCAACGCTGCCAATCAGCAAAAAAAATGGATCGTGCTATTGTTGCAGAACTGTATCAACTGGGGATGTCAAAAGCGCAGTTTGAAACTAAAATTGTTTTTGAGTCTTTAGTAGAAAACAAGGATTCCTGCACTTCAACAGGTATTGATCAGGTTGAATTTATGCTGTCGGTAAATCCCGGACAGGAGATACGGAGTCTGGTTAAAGTTGCTTCCGGAGGTGAACTATCGCGCATAATGCTGGCACTTAAAACAGTTCTGACTTCACTTG
>DTUH01000300.1:0-25700 GCA_012964265.1 Candidatus Lambdaproteobacteria bacterium | reverse complement strand
ATTTTGATCTTTGATGAAATTGATACAGGGATCAGCGGAGCGATTGCAGAAATAGTAGGGAAAAAATTACACTCTTTGGGGGAGCGTCACCAGACTTTATGCGTGACGCATCTTCCGCAAATTGTCGCTTTTGCAGAGCATCACTTTTTGGTCAGCAAGCATTTGCAAGACAATGAAACTTACACAATAATAAATCCTCTCAAAAAAAAGCAGGAGAGGATACGGGCGCTTGCGGATTTGTTAGGCGGGCAGGAAATTACGGTGCAAACTTTGGAGTTGGCTCATGAAATGTTTAACAATTTTCAAACAAAAAAAACGGACTAACATTTTTTACAGAGAGTTGTTCAAAAGCATAGAACTGGAATAAAAAAGAAACGAAAAAAATGAAAATATTATAATAAACAATATAAAAACAGTATACTAAAGATATATTATCAACTGTAAACTCTGTCTTGAGGTTTTGATTCAGGTGCTTGTCAATGGCCTCTTGAAACTTGATCAATAAAAAGCTCAACAAACAAAAAACTTGCACACGCTTTTTCCATCACATAGTTTGGATGAAGCGAAAATGATTATAAAATGATCTAAAAGAATTTCACAGGAATAATAAATGATTAAAGAAAAAGACGAAGAAACTGATGATTTTGACAGCATGTCGAGCAAGTTGCTCAAGTCCAGAACGGTTGTTATTTCCCAACAGGTTGACGCGAAATTATCCGCAAAAGTTTTGAGTCTATTGGTACTGCTGGAGCAGGAAGGTCCGGAAATGCCGATCACGGTTTTTATCAATTCTCCAGGTGGAGAAATATTTTCCGGTTTTGCAATTTTTGATATGCTCAAATTTATCACTTGTCCAGTCACAACCATTGTGACTGGATTTGCCGCCAGCATGGGCTCAATTTTAAGTTTGGCCGCAGACAAAGGGAGGCGTTTTGCTATGCCTCAGGCAAAAATAATGATTCATCAACCTTTGTTAATGGGGTATCAGGGAAGGGCTTCAGAATGTGAAATTCAGGCACGCGAAATATTGAAAACACGGGATCATTTGGTTAAGTTATATGCCGAACAAACTGGCAAAAGCCAAGAGGAAATAAAAAAAGCACTTGATCGAGATAATTGGTTTACTGCCGAAGAAGCACTTGAATACGGATTGCTGGATAAAGTGGTACATTCGCGCTCAGAATTAAACTAGGGAAAGGTCTTTTTTCCATCATTTTAGGTTTGCATCCAAAATATCATTTTAAATCACATTATTGAAAATTACATTTCACATTTGCTGAATGCATAGAATTTTATGGCAAAAAATTTAATTATTGTAGAATCACCTGCTAAAGCCCGCACAATCAGCAAGTTTCTGGGTAAAGATTACACCGTAACTGCATCCATGGGTCATGTCCGGGATCTGCCTTCAAGTAAACTCGGTTTTGATCCGGAAAATGGATTTGCTCCGGAATATGAAATTTCCAAGAATAAGAAAAAAACGGTTGCGGACCTGAAAAAACAAATTGACAAAAATACTGTTATTTATCTTGCAACTGATGAAGACCGTGAAGGTGAGGCAATATCCTGGCATCTCTTGGAAGCGCTTGGTTTGGAAAAGCAACCGGTTAAAAGGATCGTCTTTCACGAAATCACTAAGCCTGCAATTCTCAATGCACTGGAAAATCCACGTGAAGTAGATCAACAATTGGTTGACGCCCAACAGGCGCGTAGAATTTTAGACAGGGCGGTAGGATATGAATTGTCACCATTACTTTGGAAAAAAATCAAACCAGGACTTTCTGCAGGCAGGGTGCAGAGTGTTTCTGTTCATATTTTAGTTGAACGTGAAAGAGAAATAAGAAAATTTATACCTGAAGAATATTGGAAAATTCGAGCGGATTTTGTGGGATTTTCTGCAGAGTTGAAACAGCTTAATGGAAAACCTGCAAAAGTAATCAATGAAACAGGTGCCCGCGAAATTGAAGCCAGTGTAAAGCAGGGAGATTTTGTGGTGCGAGAAATTGATGAACGCATGACAAACCGAAATCCAACTGCACCGTTCACAACCTCAACCATTCAGCAGGAAGCTTCAGTAAAACTGGGAAATTCAGTCAAACGAACAATGGTTGTCGCACAGCAGCTTTACGAGGGTAATTTTGAGATTCCGGATTACAGTGGTGGTCTGATTACCTATATGCGTACTGATTCAGTAGTACTTGCGGAACAGGCTCTAACTCAGGCACAGGAGGTTATCAGCAATGAATATGGAATAAAATTTGGTTTAAAGGAGCCGCGTTTTTTTAAGAACCGTTCAGCAAACGCGCAGGAAGCGCACGAAGCAATTCGTCCGGTTGATCTTTCCCTCAAACCAAGTACTGTTAAAGAACATTTGAGCGCTGATCAATTTCGTCTTTACAGTTTGGTATGGAAGCGCACTCTTGCCTCACAAATGGCTGCCGCTGAAATTGCCCGTACAACTTTGAAAATTGAAGCAGGAGTAACAAAAGAGTGTCTTTTTGTAGCAAAGGGTCAACGAGTGGTTTTTCCGGGATTCTTGCAGGCATACACAGAAGGCCTTGAGGGTTCTAGTCCTGCGGCAGGTGAAAAAGACATGATACTGCCCAAAGTGGAAAAAGATCAACAACTGCAGTTGAAAAAATTAAATCTGGAACAATTGTTTACCAAACCGCCTCCGCGTTACACTGAAGCATCTTTGGTGAAAAAAATGGAATCTGAAGGTATCGGGAGACCATCCACGTATGCACCAACTATCTCAACAATCCAGGATAGAGGTTATGTGGAGGTTACTCCGGAAAAACAACTCAAGCCGACGTCCATTGGAGAAGTTGTTACTGATTTTCTCACAGACCATTTTGCAGAAATTGTAAATCTGGGATTTACCGCAAAAATAGAACGCAACTTAGACAGGATTGCAAATGGTGAGGAAAAATGGGTGGAAATGATGGGGAATTTTTATCAGCCTTTTCACCAGAGAGTTGTAGAAAAAGGCGAGTCTGTTACACGTGCAGAAGTGATCAAACGCCGTGAGTTGGGGTCTGATCCTGAAAGTGGTAAACCTGTAAGTGTCAGTATCGGCAGATATGGACCAATGGTGCAGATTGGTACTCACGAAGATGAGGAAAAACCGCGATTTGCCTCTTTGCCAGGCAACCTCAATCTTAACGAAGTAACTTTTGAAGAGGCGATGGAATGTTTTGCCTTGCCTCGAACTCTTGGGAACTACGAAAACGGAGAGCAGATTATAGTCAACAACGGACGATATGGACCTTATGTAAAACTGGGTAAAAATTTTTTCTCCCTGCCAAAAGGAGACGATCCGCTAAATACCGATTTGGCACAAGCTATGGAAATTATCAGGGAAGGTTTGGAGAAAAAAGCTAAAAGTACAATTCATGATTTTGGAGATATTCTCGTCTTGGAAGGCCGTTATGGAGCATATATAAAATCCGGAAGGAAAAATTACAAAATACCAAAAGGAGTTGATCCGGAGAGTTTAGACGAGGCTGCCTGTCATAAAATAATTGTGGAAGCTCCGCCTCCAAAAGGCTATAAAGGTGAAAAAAATAAAATAGCCAAAAAGCGGACAGCATAATGAGTGTTTCCGAGCTAATCGTTGAAACTTTGCCTGTTGGTCCCCTACAGTGTAATTGTACCATTATAGGTGATCCTGTGAGCCGGAAAGCAATTGTAGTAGATCCAGGAGGTGACGCGGAAATGCTGCTTGAGCGTTTGTTGGAGTTAGATTTACATGTGGAACGTATAATTCATACACATGCGCATCTGGATCATTTTCTTGCATCCGGAAAAATGAAAGAGGCAACCGGAGCAAACTTGGCTCTGCATCGTGAAGATTTATTTCTCTGGGATATGCTGGAAGATCAATGCCGGATGTTTGGGATTCCTTTTGAGGAACCTCCGCCTCCGGATCAATGGCTGGAGCATGAAGAGGAAATAGTCTTGAAAGGCGTGCAGGGCAAAGCTCTTCACACACCCGGACACACTCCGGGTTCCATGTGTTTTTTGTTTGAAAGCCAAAAACTGCTTATTGCCGGAGACACACTCTTCCAGGGCTCAATTGGTCGAACTGATTTGTGGGGAGGTGATTATCAGAAAATTGAGCAATCAATTCAGGAAAAGCTTTACACACTTGATGAAGACATTTCGGTGATCACCGGACACGGTGATTCAACCAGCATTGGACGTGAGATGCGTTCTAATTCATTTGTACGGGCTTGAAACGCTTTTCAAGTTCAAGTAAACCAATCTTCCTCTCAATCCCTCCTGCATAACCTGTCAAAGCACCATTTTTTCCAATCACCCTGTGACAGGGAATGATTATGTGAATAGGATTTCTGGAGTTGGCCATTCCGACTGCACGAACCGCTTTAGGATTTTCGATGGCTTGAGCTTGCTGTAAGTAACTACGGGTTTCTCCATAAGGTATCCGGAGCAACGCGTTCCATGCCGAACGCTGAAAAACTGTACCTTGAGGTTTTAACGGCAGGTCGAACTTATGCAGGTTCCCGGAAAAATACTCATCTAGCTGCAGGCAAACTTTTTGGAGGAATGCGGAAACTTGCTGTAGAGAAATACCGGAACCAATTTCTTCTTCCGAAAGTTCATCAATGAAATCCGACTGTGTTAAAAAACCATGTTTTTCAACCAGTTTGAGTTGTCCCAATGGAGATTGATAGAGACAGGAAACTTGTGAGGGGCAGGCTGTCAAACTAATTTTTTAAAGTAAAAGGCAGGTTTCTACAGGTTAAATTTTTCAATGAGGAAATCGTCGTATTCATCCGCAATGACGGCAATGCTGGCAATAATCCATTCCAGTTCCTCCGGATCCAATTCTTGAACCGGGCGGATATAACTTAAAATCAGATGCTGATTACGTATCCCAAAACTAACTCCTTTTAACTTCAGCGTTCCGTTTAGTTTAAGCACATATTCGTTGATCTCCGCTTTTTGTACAGGATACTGAAAAAGATTTGCTGCAACAACCAATTCGGCATTTTCCTCCAAATTAGTGAGGAAAATCTGAACTTTGACTGAACCACTGACAATCCACCATTCACTGTTACCTACGAACCCTTTTTCCACGTCTCCGCAATTATGCAGAAAGTCGGTAATCATTGCGCTATACTGGTTCAAGTCTCCTCCATGACAGAGAGATTGAATGGAAAACTAGCTGTCCAAACTGCTTGCGGAATTTCCATGCTTATTCATCGGTTTCGGTTTTTTCCGGAAGATAATTAAGCAATTGTGCCGCCAGTCCAGCGAAGAGATAAGTCATAACAGAACCTGGAATAGTTGCTATGAAAATAATCCAGGGAAAGAGAAAAAGATAAAAAACTTGCTCAGAAATCATAATAGGTCCTTAGTTAAAATGAATCAGGGTGGTTTTTTAACCGCCTGAAATTCTTTGGTTTGCAAATTCAATTATACACCTTTATCATAATTTACTAATCAGTGCAAGGATTAGTCAATCCAATTAACATTAATTGTGTTAAAAACTAAATCTTACTGCAGAAAAAGCTTTTTTGATAAATGAGAATCATAATTGATTATTAATGTAACTGCTCACTAGCTGATGCAGGTAGATTCACAATCAGCAAACGGTTTAAAGTGTGAAGTTAATATTTTTACGATTATTGCATACTTGCTGTTTTCCTTATACTTTGGATATTTCCAGCGGCAATCTGTCTCCTGGAATCTCTTTAATAGATTAGTTTAAAACTGTGGAATATTCTATCTAACTTTGGATTTATTTTCGAGACAAATCCAGTGATGTTCCCCAAATTCTTTTGAGTTGTATTCATGGCAGAAAAACGAAGCACACAATTTTATCCTGTTCAGGAAGGATTTATACCAACCATAAAAATCATTGGTGTTGGCGGCGCTGGAGGCAATGTGGTCACACAAATGGCAGAAGAAAATTTTGACCAGGTAGAGACTATTATTTGCAACACGGATGTCAAGGCTTTAAAGCGTAACAAATCTCATAAAAAGATCGAACTTGGCAAAAAATTAACACGGGGGATGGGTGCGGGCGCACGCCCTGAAGTGGGTGAAAACGCTGCTGAAGAGAGCATTACAGAAATAGCTGAAGCTATTGAAGGAGCGAACATGATTTTCATTGCCGCGGGTATGGGCGGTGGAACTGGAACTGGAGCTGCACCTACCATTGCCAGAATGGCAAAAGAAAAACAAATTCTAACTGTCGGTATAGTTACGATTCCTTTTTCATTTGAGGGTACTAAACGAAGGAGTGCGGGGCTGGCCGGAGTTGAGCGTCTGCGTGAATACACTGACACTTTACTCGTTATTCCAAACGATAAACTCCTTGATGCAAGTACTCAAAATACGAGTTTCCTTGAGGCTTTTCACATGGCTGATATGGTGCTGATCAACGCCATTAGAGGAATAACCATGCTGCTTAGTGGAGTCGGAGACATCAATGTGGATTTCGCGGATGTGGAAACCATTATGAAAGGTATGGGTAAAGCAGTCATTGGAAGAGGTGTGGCAAAAGGTAAGGACAGGGCATTGAATGCGGTGGAGGATGCCTTACATGGTTCTCTCATGGAAGATACGGACATCCGTGGGGCGAAAGGGATTTTAGTACATGTGAGTGGACCAAAAGACACCAGTGCTTTTGAAATTCAGGAAGCAATGTCACTCATAGAAGATATGGCAGATGAAGACGTTGAGTTGATTTGGGGAGCCACCTTTTCTGACTCTGCAAAAGATGAAGTTACAATGACAGTTATTGCCACCGGATTGTCTTGAAATAAAAACTTTACACCTTCCCTTATTCCTCTTTCAAGAACATTTAAAATGAGCGGAATCCAAGTAAAGCTTT
Organism: Candidatus Lambdaproteobacteria bacterium; assembly: GCA_012964265.1. Classification (GTDB taxonomy): domain Bacteria; phylum SAR324; class SAR324; order SAR324; family NAC60-12; genus Arctic96AD-7. The sequence goes on along the minus strand of DTUH01000300.1, from coordinate 18,835 downwards.
TTCAGACAGATAATGGTCCATGCCCTTATCGAGATGACAAGACCTGGCAAAATCTTACTTTCCAGACCAGTAAGCTTCCCACAGACGGTTACACCTCTTTACTGAATCAGGGGTTTCGACGCAGCGGTCTTTCCGTTTATCATCCGGTTTGCTCAGGTTGCCAGTCTTGTATTCCGATTCGTGTTGACGTTGAGAATTTCTCTAAAAACAAAGGTCAACGCCGGACCTGGCGTAAAAACAAGGATATACGAGTTGAGCATCATCCTCTGGAATTTAACCGGCAGGATTTCGAACTTTATCAGCGTTATCAGAAAGATTGGCATGAACTTGAGACTCCGGTTGAGGAGGCTGAGTATTATGAATTTTTGATTGAATCTCCTGTTCCAACCGAAATCCTTCGTTATTATTTAGGAAAAAAACTGATTGGCGTGGGTTGGCTGGACCGTTTGCCGGAATTGATCAGTTCCGTATATTTTGTATTTGATCCGGAATTTGTTTCAATGAGACTGGGAATATTTTCTCTGCTCTATGAAATTGAGTATGCTCGATTTCTTGATATTCGTTGGTTATATTTGGGATATTGGGTTGAAAGTTCTTCCAAAATGAATTACAAAGCCGACTTCCAGCCTGCCCAAATTTTGAGGGATTCACGCTGGATCCCTTTTCAAGAGAAGCAAAAATAATACTCACCTGTTCCTGCACAATATCATGGCGGATTCCAAGAAAGAATTTACTCACCTTTCCGGGGGTGATGTACCGCGGATGATTGATATTTCCGAAAAATCTGTGACTCAACGCACAGCAGTCGCTGAGGCTCGTGTTTTTTTGGGGCGCGAGCTTTCGGAAATTCTGAAAGAATCCGGCAGCACAAAAAAAGGACCTGTTCTGCAGACCGCAGTTATTGCTGGAATTCAAGGGGCAAAGCATACATCAGAACTGATTCCAATGTGTCACCCTTTGCCGCTTTCTGGAGTAAATGTGGATATTGAGTTGGAGGGAGAATATGCAGTTATTCAAGTTACAGCTAAAACTACAGGACGTACCGGTGTGGAAATGGAAGCCCTTACAGCGGCTTCTGTTGCGGCTCTGACAGTGTATGATATGTGCAAATCTGTCAGCAAGAGCATGGAAATTGAGTCTATTTGTCTGTTGGAAAAAACTGGCGGAAAATCAGGAGATTACCGGAAAGATAAACCAAAATAATTCAACTGAAAATCACAAAATTAACACTAGCTGAATGAAACTGACTGCCCCAGGTTTTCGGAAAGCAGGTTCGCCAGGCATTGGTAAAATTCTTCCTGTTCTGCATTCGCGAACCATATCTCTTTTTCTTGCTGAAATTGAAAATGCCAGCCTCGTGAATTACCTGCGAGCCATATTTCCTTAATTGCGCGTTGGGTGTTGATCACAACTTTTTTACCGCTTTTTTCAAAGTTGACCATAAGTTTGTCCGGTGAAGGGTCATAGTCAATATCGTCTTCAAATTCGTCAAGTTTCTCTTCGACTCTCTCAAACAATTCAGAAACTCGGGCAAAATACTCTTTATTTTCCATGGTTAATTATAAGTTATTGGTTGAACTTGATTTAGCCGCAACTTGTTGATGCAGGGTTAGTATCAGATAGTGTGTAGTCACCGTCAAAAATCATCGTTCTGAATATGGGTTTAAATTGGGATTACCCCTTTACCTGACTCGAGAAAATAATTACATGCACAAAGTATCGTATTCCGAGTACTTTGATAGTCAATACAAAAACGCCTTCTTTCAAATTGCGTTTTTTCGCAAATATTCTCAAAATGAAATGAATAAAGGCTGATAACCTTCAACTGCAACCAAAAAAGAGAAATTAATAATGCAAAAAATTTTGACATTGTTTTTGACAATTTGTTTTGTTACGGGATTTTCTGCTTCAGTTTTGGCTGGAGGTTTGGACAATACAGACCCCCGTTTTCCTTTGCGCCAGTATCGCCGCTTTCTACTGCCAAATCAAATGAAAGTGATGCTTGTTTCAGATCCGACACTGCAGCGCGGCGCGGCTTCCATGACTGTCGGAGTCGGTTCAATGAACGATCCTGCAGAACGTTTTGGACTGGCGCACTTTCTGGAACACATGCTTTTTTTGGGAACAGAAAAATATCCGGATGAGGGCAGCTATCAGAAATTTGTTTCCACACACGATGGTTTCAGCAACGCCTATACTGCAAATGACCGCACCAATTATCACTTCGAGGTTGATCCGGAATTTTTAGATGAAGGACTTGATAGATTCTCGCAATTTTTTCTGACTCCCTTGTTTAACACAGAATTGGTGGAACGTGAAATGAAAGCAGTGGATTCAGAACATTCCAAAAACATTCCGAATGATTACCGCAGAATTTTTCAAGTAAAACGCAAAGCTTTTGAAAAAGGACATCCTGCCAGACATTTTGCCACTGGAACAATGGAAACTCTCGATGGTGTAAGCAGGGAGGAATTGTTGTCATTTTACAACAAGTATTATTCAAGCAATCAGATGATGTTGGCTGTGGCAGGGCCTCAGGATTTGGACACTTTGCAGGCTTTGGTCGTTCCACGTTTTGTTGCAGTGAAAAATCACAACCTGCTTGAAAATCGCGTTTCGCCAAAATTTATGAAGCGCGATCCACGGTTTCGCTTAATGCGGGTTAAAACTATCAAGGATACCCGTTCATTAACCTTGATGTTTCCTTTGTCACGCACCCTTCATTATTACAAAAGTCAACCGTTAGGCATGTTGGGTTTTCTTCTTGGACATGAAGGTCAGGGAAGTCTGCTTTCTTTGCTCAAACGTAAAAATTTGGCGACCGGCTTGTCTGCTGGAGGAGGATCTTCCAACAAGTCATTTTCGAGTTTTGATGTCAAAATCCAGCTCACGCCCAAAGGTCTCCGGAATTACTCAAAAGTCATCCGAAATGTTTTCCAATATTTACGTTTACTGCGTAAAACTGGGCTGCCTCGTTATATTTATGAAGAAGTGAAACTTATGTCCGAAATTGACTACAGGTTTGCTGAAAAACCCGAAGGGACATCACTGGTCAATGTTTTCTCCACACTGATGATGTACTATCCTATGCGTACAGTTGAAATTGCTCCTTACATAATTACTGAATTCAAACCACGTATTTTTGACAGCATGCTCTATAGTTTGATTCCGGAAAATATGCTGGCAATTTTGGCGGCACGGAATGTCAAAACTACTGAAAAGGAAGAGTTTTATGGTGTTGAATATTCACTAACATACAGCCAGCCAAAGTGGATAAGTAAATGGCGCAACTTGAAAATTAATTCTGAGTTGAAACTTCCGGAAGCAAATCCATTCCTGCCGGAAAGTTTGGAGGTCTTAGTTTTTCAAGGCAGAGTTCAACTCACTCATCAATCGCTTGTAGGACTGCAAAATGAAGGTATTAGTACTGCAGTGCTTAAACGCCTGAGTAGCGCTCAGGGTGAACTTTGGGAATCGTGGGACGAGTTACTAACTTCAATAAATATTCCGCCTCAGTCAAATGATGCGGAAAAATTACGGGAACTGCTGCGCAAGCATGCATTGGGAAACCCGCAGATTATACAGGATGATGAGTTTGGGAAAATCTGGTTTCAGCAGGATTTTCGATTTGAAACTCCAAAAGCACAGCTGATGTTCAGGATTCATTCTCCGGAAGTCTATTCTTCACCACGCAATGCAGTCCTGTCACAACTTTATACGGACGCCATCAGTGAAGGATTTAATGAATTTGGATATCCTGTACGCCTGGCTGGTTTGGAATATGGCATCAATGTTGACAAAAAAGGTATAAATCTGACTTTCAGCGGTTACTCAGACAGGATTCAGGAATTGGTAAAAACTGTTGCGGTTCGGCTGAAAAAAATCACGATTGATAAAAAAACATTCAACACGCTCAAGGAAGTTCGATTGCGACGCTACCAAAATTTTCATTTTCAGCAGCCATATCAGCAGGCATTTTATTATCGTAGTCTACTGCTCGAGGGTAGGAAATTTTCGATAATGGATTATGAAAATGAAATTAAAAAAATAAAGCTGAAACATTTGAAAAAATTTGCAAAAAAACTATATGACAGAATTTTTATTGAGGGACTGTCTTACGGCAATCTCCGTCCCGAAACTGTTCGGGACGCGGCTGAAATTCTACGTGAAAAATTATCAGTGAAACCATTAGCTGAAGCAAAACGGTTTAAGAATAGTGTGCGACAAGTTTATGTGGGGGATTCCCATACCTACACACGTAAAATGCAGGTTGAAAATTCTGCCCTGGTTACAGAAGTTCAGATTGGTCAACGCAACCCAAAAATGAAGGCGGCTTTGATGGTGATCGACAGCCTGATGCAGCCACAGTTTTATAATGAATTACGTACCAGTCAACAATTGGGTTATATCGTTAATTCAGGCATGACAGTCATGGAAAAAACTTTGGGTTTGATCTTTATTATTCAGTCAGGTGAATACAATACGGAAATCCTGGAGCAAAGGATGGATGCTTTCCTTGAAAAGTTCTACCACTCGTTAAAGGAACTTCCTGACTCGGAACTGAACAAAATCAAAAAATCTGTACTGCACAGTAAATTGCAAAAGACGACTTCCGTTTCGAGTGAAGCAGGTCGGTTGTTTACGATTGCTTTTGAAAACAATGCTGAATTTGATTTCAACAGTGAAGAAATAAAAGCCTTGGCAAAGCTCACTAAGGAAGACATTCTGGACGTTGTAAGCAGCTATCTGCTACCATCCAGGCAGCGCAAGCTGATTTTAAGAATGTCCGGAAAGGATCATGAAAGCGGGAAGTCCTCAGGCAAATTAATAAAATCAATGGCAAAATTTAAAGAGCAATATGCCTGTCCGGAAAATTGCTTACCTTGATTTGAATCTGCAGGAATGAGGTGGGCTTATTGCTTTTGTGTAAAAGTAAAACGTATTAACAATAAAATGCAGGCACCAATAAAAATGCTAAAATTAAAGAAGATAATTCGAAAAAGTGCTTTTAGGAGTTGTGGTATGAACTTTGCGAGTGATTTTAGTACAAAGTACCTTTACATCACCAAAATTCAGAAAATAGGAAATGGTTACGGCAAACGGAGTCAAACTTCAAATAGATCCGCAAAAACGAATTGGTGTAGCAGACGTAATAGATATGCTGAAAGGATTACGCAATGAAGCTGTAATCAAGATCGTCAGGACTTCTGATTCAATTCAGAAACAAGATGATTTTGATAATTCAAAGTCTTTGATTTCTAACCGGAAAACATTTCTTAGATCTTCCGCGGTTACAGGCAATACGAATTTGCCGCAAATCCGCGAACTGAATGAAATTGCTGCTCTCCTGAGAAGCATAGATACACAACAAAACCAGTTTGGTTCCTAAATAATTTCTAACAATTTTAGCCTCTTCCTGTAAGAACTCACAGCACTCTCCGGAATATCCAGGCCTGCTTCTTTGGCAATTCCACTAAGATTTTTTAAGGATGCGCGAGGACGTTCCCTCAGCAGTTCAAATAGATAACTCAAACTCTCAGCATCGAGTTTACTATGAACTGGTTCTTTGAGTTCTTCAATCACGTCACGGCTAATGTTATAAGCATGAGCAATTTCCTGCCAATCCTGTTCTTCCAGCAATTCCCTGATTTCCCTTTGTTCTGCAAGACTGATTTGTTCAAGTTTTCTCGGAACAGTTACTCCGAGCTCTTTACTCCAGCGGCGTAATGTATTTTCAGTTATACCTGCTTCAGCTGCAATATCATCTAATGCTGCTCCCGCTGCTATTCTTTCTACAAGGACTTCGCGTTCAGCAGCAGAAAATCTTCTATTTTTTATTTTTGTTGTTTTCGTTACTAGGGAGCCAGTTTTTTTTGCAATAGTTTTGACAACAGCAATTGTAATCCCAAATTTTTCTGCGACTTCAACAGCACTTTGTCCCTGATCCAACTCAACGGCAATTTCGATATTCAAAAGTTCTTCTTTGACTTGATCAGAGTTGGGGGACATGGGAAATATTTTTGAAGATTTTTTGACAAAGATGATTTGAAATTCACAAATTTAAAAGGCTCCTTTTTTTCAACATAGTCAAGACATTCTTGACAAGATGCTTTCCCTTTGCGATGCTGTGAGCAGGAAATGGAGTATAAGTATACACTCTTTTTTGTTTTTTTAGGGTGGGTAGGTATCCTGTTGCTTGCAAATTATTTTTTATTACAGGGTGATTAAATCTTTTTCAGGGAGAGTTACAATGCAGGAAAGTATTATTTCAATAGCGGAATTTAGATTAATTCCGGAATATCTTGAAAAAATAAGTGAAGATGGAAAAGTCTGGCTGGCCCGTGCAATTGTAAATATTCTGATTGCAGACAAGCATCTGGCTGTAGAGGAAAAGGGATTTTTCAAAGACGCGATTCTGATGCTTGAGAATGATGAGATACGGGGTGAACTGATTGAGGCAATTAAAAAACACGAAAGTGTAGAATTGGGAGAATTAACCACCGACCGTGATTATGCGGGACATTTTTTCTTTTTGCTGGGAATGGTAATTGCGGCTGACGGTAAGATAAAAACTTCAGAAGTTACCATGCTTTCTAAAATCTGCGGTAAGCTGGGATTTCCTGAAGAAACTTCAAAAGAAGTGTTACATTGGGTGACCGAAATGATCAAACTCAATAATGACAGGAATCAGATGATCAAGTTTTTGGGAGGATTAAAACCGGTTTTTGTTTTGAAATAAGTGTCTCTTTTAATTTGTTGAAGAAAAATTTGTAACCTAAACTTCGAATGTCTCTGCTAATCTGCCTTCCGGACTCAATGCAGCCTAGATCTTTGTGCTCGGCACTGATGTTACTGGATTCCGAATTGAAAATTATAATTGGACCTGAGAATGTGCAAAATCCTGATGAAGTAGAATTTGCGGTAGTCTGGAACCATCCGGAGGGACTTTTGCTGAATTATCCAAATTTGAAAGCTATTTCATCATACGGACATGGTGCAGACGGACTTCTTGCTGATAAGAAACTACCTGTAGGAATACCTCTGGTACGTTTAGCAGATGTAACAATGGCTGTATGGATGAGTGAATATTTACTGGCGGTGGTATTGCTAAAGCGACGTCAATTGCTGGAACATGCGGCAAATCAGGAATTTGTTGAATGGGGGATTGCTGCTCGGCACCCGGGGAATCAGATTGGCATCCTTGGTTTGGGCTATTTGGGAAAAGCTGCCGCAAAAGTGTTTTTAAATATGGGTTTTCATGTTTCCGGCTGGAGCCGAACTATAAAACAAGTTAATGGCGTTTCTTGTTTTTTCGGAATTGAAGGATTGACTGAGATGCTTAACAAAACGGATTATCTCATCAATTTACTCCCGCTTACCAAAGAAACTTATGATCTGTTAAATACTAAAACACTATCTCAACTCAAGCGGGGCGCATACTTGATTAATGTTGGACGGGGGCAGACTCTTGTGGATGAAGATCTGATTCCATTATTGGAAGAAGGGCAACTTTCCGGAGCTTGCCTGGATGTCTTCAGGACAGAACCTCTTCCGGAAGAACATCCTTTCCGGAAACACAAAAAAATACTTGTAACTCCTCACAATTCCAGTTCCACGCTTCCGGAATCGGTTGCACCGCAAATACTTGAAAATTACAAACGGGCCATTTCGGGTACTCAACTGTTAAACCTGGTTGACTTAGCACATGGCTATTGATACATGAATTTCCGCTGCTCATTTCATTTCCGGAAAATAATTTTCTTTTACTTACTGATTAGTTGTGGCTGGCTGGCCTCCTGCGGTTTACGGACTGCTCCTCGCAATCTTCCGGAAATAAAACAAAAGCCAACATTCAGTGATTTGAAAGTTCAACAACGGGGTGAGCGTATCCGTTTATCATGGAAAATCAATGAAACTGAAAGGACAACTGCCTTAAAGAAATTGGATGGAGATCCTGAACTGAAAGAATATTTTCTGATTCAGGAACACCAAATCCCGCTTGATTGCCGAGATTGTGAAACCGTGGTCAGGGCACCTTTGCGTATATTATTTTCCAGTAATTCAATTATTCGTGACGGCAATCATTTGTATTATTATTTAGAACTTCCCGGCAAGGATTTAAAATTACGTGAATATGAACTAAGCCATATGGGACCGGAAGATGAAATTTTGTCTCCGGCGGAAACTGTGAAGTTCCGGCAAAGTAAGCGGTTCCCAAAAGTGCCGGCCCCACGATTAAAAATAATCCAAATTGAGGATGAAAAACAAATTGTAAAGTTTTCTTTTGGTAAAGTTGTTTTGAAAAAAACAATCGTAATTGGTGATGATACGGTAAAATTGCTGGAACAGAAAAAAGTAGAAACCGATAATACTGAGCTTAATTCGCAGGACAAAAAACAGGAAATAAAATTTAGGACGTTTGTTTTGAGACTAACTTGGCCGCAGCTTACTGAAAAGGGCTTAAATCGTCTCAAAGGTGAGGGGGATTATTTTGAGGAACATGAGTTTTATCAGGTTCATCTTTATCGTACCCGAAGTGGGGAAGTATGGCCGCAGACTCCAATTAACAGCAAATCCAGCTCAATCAACCACTACCTGGACAGACTTAAAGTTTATATTCCACCGTCAACTTACCCTCATATGGCGGATACGCATCCGGATATTGCACCTCCTAAACTCTCGTTTTATATTGATTTGCTTGGTCAAAACAGCGATACTTGGTTATATAAACTACGGCTGGTTGATCGTTTCGGAAATGAAAGTAATGCATCTGAGACTGTCAGATTTCAACCACCGGAAACTATGATTCTTGAACAAAGTTTTGGTCAAAAGACTTTTGTTCCTCTTTCTGATTGAGCTGTGAGACCGATAAGTTTTTTTTTATCTTTTCTGTTAAGTTGTTTCCTTTTTTCCGCATGTACAGGAAACGGTGAAAACATTCAGCAAGTGTTGCTCACCAAAGACAATGTAAACAGTTACATTGAGGAGCAGAAGGTAATACTTGGAAGTGATGAGGAAAATGTAAGCGCACATTACAATTTAGCGAGGTCTTTTTATTTTGTAAAAGATTACGAATCAGCAGAAAAACATGCGCGCCGTGCCACACGTTTTGATCCTTTTAACGCAAGTTATTATGAATTGCTGGGAAGCATTGCTTTTGCGCTGGAACGTTATGGAGACGCCATTACAGAGTTGGCGATTGCAGTTAGAATTTCTCCGGAACGAGTTTCGGCTTATCTGAAATTGGCAGCAACATATGAAAAGATTAACGATGATGGACGGGCGATTTCATCATTGGAGCAAGCGCTTCAGGTGGATCGGCTTTATGTGGAAGCACTTTATCACCTTGCACGGATTTATTTGCGTCAACGTGAATTCGAAGGTTCAATACGTACTCTTGAAACTTTGTTGAATCTTGAGCCGCAGAATAAAGAAGCACTGCTCATGAGAGTTCAGACATATTCGCTTCAAGGAAGTTACTATTATGCGCAAACTCTGGCTGAAGAAATGTTAAATCAGTTTCCGGATTTTGCTCCGATTCGACGTGAGTTACTCCGGATACAATTCGCCCAGCAGCAATGGCCGGAAGCACAAGCTTTATTGATTCAACTCAGAAGCAAAAGTTCTTTTTCTACAGAAGATCAACTGATTGAAGCGTATTTGCTTTTACACCAGGAACAGGAAAAAGAAGCCCGATTGCTTTTTGAAACCATTCTGGAACAGCAACCGAAAAACGTTGATGCGATTATGGGTTTGGCTGTGCAGTTGTTACGCAAAGGATTTTTAGATGACTCTCTTACCTGGTTAACTCGGGGATTGGAGATAAATCCACTTCTCGCCAGAGCACATTATTTGCGCTCTTCAATTTTGTTTCGACAGGGTGATTATCTGCAAGGTGATTTGGCCATCGGTCGTGCCCTGGAACTGGACTCGGCAAATCCTTCTTATCAGCTTTTGTTTTTGCGGAGACAACTGATGAAAGGAGAGTTGTCAGTTGTAGAAAAACAGTTGAAACGGATTCAGGAAAAACATCCTCTGAATACTGAAGCGTTGCAATTGCAGGCAGATTTGTACAAAAGCCGCGGCAATTCTGTGGAAGCTGAAAAACTGTTGCGGCAAGCAATTTTGGTTCACGATTCTCCTTCAGTACATTTTTCTTTGGCAAGGGTGCTTTACCAACAGAGAAAATATCGTTCAGTTTTGGAGGTAACAACACCTCTTCTGGAAGTTCTTTCGGGTAATTGGGAAGTTGTTTATCTGCATGCGTTGACTTTAAGCAGAGTTGGAAAATATGAAGATGCACTTGAAATTAGCCAGCCCTATCTTGAGCATAAAGAAAGCCAGGGTTATGCGCACCGTCTTGTTGGAGACCTGCTGCGGTATGCAGGCAAAGAGCAGGAAGCCCAGAAAATTCTCCAGAAAGGATTGGTTCAGTTTCCCGGCCACCTTTTTTTGGTAGACGGTTTGAGTGCCTCGCTGGTCATGACCGAAGATTGGGAACAGGTCAGGGAGTTGCTGGAAACTACTTTAGAACAAAGCCAGCGTTTGTCAGGCAATCCGCCTATGCAACTTTTGTTTTTGGATCGTTTGGCAGTGGCCTACCAGCGTTTGAATAAAATTGAGGAAAAAATACAAATTTTGCGAAAATTTCACCAGAAAAATGATCCACTTACAGCGGCACAATTGCACTCTTTGGAAGAACAACTTTTGTTTCCGATTTCGTTACCATCTCTTGACAAGACGTTGTCTCCATTATTACTTCCTTAAAGGCTCAAAAAAATATTTTGATCGACATTGTAAAATTATATGGGCTCAAACGAGAAAAAAACAAGTAAGTACAAATCAGCATTTCATGCAGCTGAAGTGATATCACACGATCTTTCACTTCTGCGCGGAAAGAAACAACCACCTTTTTTTGATGATTCAGATATTCAAGGGTTGCTTTCCGCGGAAGAGATTGATGAAAAAGTCCAGCAATTGAAGAAAGTTGATGTGGACTCCTATATTCAACGTGTGGTGAATCCATCTGAATCCAAAAAACGTCCATGTGCACCGGAAGTAATTCAGCAATTAGGTGGAAAAATGATTGCAGAAGAAACCGAAGGTCCACTATATTCTGCAGAAATTGAATTTTTTATTTCAGGACAAAACAGAAGGCTGGGGTTTATTGCCCAAAATCATAAAATACAAAATGGTGTTTGGTCTCCGGTTCACCACCGTAAAGCTGCAGAAAAGGTGCGCTTTTTTGCTTCGCACAGTATTCCGCTGGTGACGTTTATAGATACACCAGGTGCGGCGGCAGATGCAGAAGCCAATTTGGACAACCAATCACACAGCATTTCTTTTTTGATCAGCGAGATGGCGAATTTACAATTACCTGTTATCGGAATTGTTTTTGGAGGTGGTTACAGCGGTGGAGCTATTCCTTTAGCAACTGCCAATATTCTGCTTTCGGTTCGGGAGGGTGTCTTCAATACCATCCACCCAAAAGGCTTGAGCAATATTGTACGTAAATATAATTTGTCATGGCAGGAGTCGGCCAAACACATTGGCGTTTCTGCTTATGAATTAAAGTCTCAAGGTTATTTTGATGGAGTCATCGATTATGCTTATGACCGTCCACATCAGGCAAAAAATATCAAGGATGCAATCATCAGTGCTGTTGAAGTAATTGAGAAAAATTCTTGTAAGTTTTTAATTGAAAATGATTTCTTCTTTGACCATTATCGTGAAAGTATCAATCATTATCTCAATCCATCCAAGCTTCTGATAGAAAGCAACAGGGTCACAGATCGTTCTCCAACAGGCACCCTGAACATTTTTGGTGATGTGTATCGTTTTATGCGTTACCTAAAATTACGCCAGCGGATTGTCAGTCGATCAATCGATAGTTATGCTCGACTGAGTTCCCGCCAAACTCCAGTGGGAAAATTACAGGAACGTTTGAAAAGTGAACGTCAGGAAAAACTGCAGCAGTGGTATAAAACGCCTCTGGAGGTGCGCTTTCACGAAAAGCTTAATAAACGTTTTGAACAATTTGTAAGTGCACGGGAAGATCGTGAAAAAGAACGTGGGCGTTTGGTTGCCTTTTTCATAGGGGATCCACGTGAAAATTATAAAAAAGCTGTTGATGATCTGACTCTGGAAATCCTGCTTTACCTTTATAATTATTGGAAGGACAGTACTGCAGAAAACCTGATAGAGCTTTATGAACAACTTGGAGAGCTTACCCTTCATGACAGGCCGTCCAGTAATCCGAATTTGCTGGATTTATTAAAAACCACAGTAATTAATCAGAGTTTTAAGGAAAATTTTCAGAACATTCTTCTTTTTGATTTACTCTACAATCAAGTCATTGAAGCTCTTCCGACAATTGCAGATGAACTAAAAGGGACAAATCAAATTTCCCAAAAATCTGTGGAGCAGTTGTTTGAGAAAACTGTTGAAGGAGCAATAAAGGAATTCGAAAAAAATTCTTTGCAGCTCGAAAGTGAATCTGTACGAGTACAATTTTTCAAGTGGCTGGCAAATTTTATTGACCGCAAAGATTGTGATGAAGTTTTAGGAACAATCAGCGAATGGAAACGAATTGTCTTCCCCCGGATGAGTCCTCCGCTGTTTGGGCTTGTACGCTACTATTTTTCGGGTTTGTTACCGTCACTTCATGAAGCCCAGCAGAATAAAGGACGCTTTCAGGGAAAAATCACTCCACGCAATATAGGTATTAAAGATTTTTGGAATCGTCTTGATCAATCCTATAAGGATTTGTTGATCCAGAATTTGTTGCGTGAATACAAAAACTCTATAATTAGTTCCAGTAAAGTCATCGAACATTTTTTCAAAGACTTCAAGGAATTGTATGGGGATAGAATTACTTCTAATCCGGTGAAATTTCCTGGATTCCGCGATGCGATTGAACAGGCATTAGATAATGGAGTGACGCCTTGTGGTGTGGTGACAGGTTTGGGAACTTTTATCTGTGAAGAAGATGTAGAAACAGTCAAAGGCAAAAAATCCAGTACCAAAAAACAAAAAACATCATACCGAGTTGGCTTGGTGGTCAGTAATGTAGAGTTTCAGGCTGGAGCTTTTGACATGGCAAGTTGTGAAAAAGTTTGTCGCTTGCTTGGTGACTGTGCTCGTTTGAAATTACCTGTGATCTTTTTCATATCTTCCGCCGGTATGCAAACCAAAGAAGGTGGTGGATCATTATTTTCTATGGCCATTATCAACGAGCGTATCACCCGTTTCGTGAAAGACTTGGACCTTCCAGTATTATGTTTCGGTTTTCGTGACTGCACCGGAGGCGCGCAAGCAAGTTTTGTAACGCATTTGCTCGTTCGTACATATTATTTTTCCGGATCACAAATTCCATTTGCCGGTCAGTTGGTTGTAGAAAGCCATTTGCCCGCACATTCAACTTTATCAAATTACCTCTCTACAAATGCCGGTACAATGGATGGTCTTGTAAAAAATCCATTTGACGTGGGAATTGATGAAAAGCTTCAGGAAATTGATCCGCAAATTCCGATTGCAAAATATAGCGTAGAGGAGATTATTTCACGTGTGTTGGCAGGCGAGTATCACTTGTCTGTCGGTGACGAAGTACAGTCGTATTCTACACAGGAAAATTTACATATCGGTGAGATTAAGCGAGTACTGATTCACGCACGTGGCTGCACTGCCGCACGTCTGATTCGCGGGACTCAGGATGCAGGAATGGAAGTGGTTTTAGTGGCCTCAGATCCGGATATGGAAAGTTATCCGGCAACTTTGCTCCGGGAGAAAGATCGCCTTGTTTGCATTGGAGGCAATACTCCACAGGATAGTTATTTGAACGGAATGAGTGTGATTCGGATTGCTGAGCAGGAGGAAGTGGACGCAATTCATCCAGGTATAGGTTTTTTGTCAGAATCTCCACATTATGCGAGGATTTGCCGTGAACATGGTTTTAACTTTATTGGACCACGCGTTGCGAACATGGATAGAATGGGCAACAAATCAAATGCAATTGCGACTGCACGTAATTTAAATATACCCGTAGTCCCAGGCAGTGAAGGAGCTTTAATGGATCCTGTACATGCTATGGGGGTTGCGGCAGAAATTGGTTTTCCTGTACTGATTAAGGCGGCGCATGGCGGTGGCGGGAAAGGGATTGAAGTGGTCAAAGAAGTGGGCCGCTTTAAATCAATTTTTTCACTGATGTTTCAAGAAGCATTGAGTGCATTTGGCAATGGAGATTTGTATTTGGAAAAATTCATCGGCTCGATGCGACACCTTGAAGTTCAAATAATCCGGGACATGCATGGCAATTCTAAATTACTCGGTATTCGTGACTGTTCGGTTCAGCGCAATTACCAAAAACTGATTGAAGAAACCGCTTCCGGGATTCCGAAAAATATTAAGGAACAGGTTTATGATTATGCAGGAAAATTGATTGACGAAATTGATTACATTGGCGCAGGAACTGTCGAATTTATTTATGATCTTGATGAAAAATGTGTTTATTTTATGGAAATGAATACACGGCTGCAGGTTGAACATCCTGTATCAGAAATGGTTTCCGGAACCGATTTGGTCCGTCTGCAGTTTGAGGTAACACAAGGGCATGATATTGGAGAACTGGATTTTAAGCTCAACGGTCATGCCATTGAATTACGGGTGATTGCAGAGAAAATTGTGCTGGACGATGAGGGTGAATTGAGATTTGTTCCGGATCCAGGTCATGTAACTGAAGTATTTTTTCCGGAAAAAGCAAATGTGCGGGTTATTCAGAGTGTAACTTCAGGTTCCATTGTCTCACCATTTTATGACAGCCTGATTGCGCAAATCATTTGCTGGGGAAAATCACGCAAGGAAGCAATTAACAGTTTACTTAATTATTTAAAACGAGTGAGAATTCATGGTGTATCCACAAACCTGGCTTTAAATCGCATGATTTTGCAGGATCCTGCTTTTCAAAAGGGACGTTTCAGCACCAAGTATCTTGTAGACTTATTTGAACGTATAGATGAGAAAAAACTTTTAAGTGATGCACAAAAAGATTCAGGAACGTCTAAAAGCGCTGTGGACCAGAAGGCCATTATGCTGGAAGGTTCAGATGAGCTGAAAGTCCTTTCACCTCAAATGGGAGGGTTTTATCGAGCAGCATCACGTGAGGATGAACCATTTGTTATTGAAGGTCAAATCATTGACGTCAATCATTCTCTTTGTCTTTTGGAATCAATGAAAGTATTCACTGAATTATCTTTGGCAGATTACAAAAGTCCGGAAGGAGAAGCATTATATCCGGATGATGTTAAATACAAAGTTACTCGAGTTATTGCAGAAGACCAGAATACAGTCAATCAGGGTGATTTACTGTTTGTGATGCAGCCTGTGGATGCATGATCATTTTTCAGCTGTTATGAACAAACCATTAAAAAAAACTGTAATCCCGAAAACCTCTGAGCCCGACAATTTAGAAAAAATTCTAGAAGTAATTTCCTCTGACATTAAGTCCCTTGAATCACAAATATTGCGTGATGTAAAGACAGATATCCCTTTGCTAAACAATGTGGCCGAGCATATTCTGAGTTCCGGAGGAAAAAGATTACGTCCGGCACTGGTACTTTTAGGGGCTGTGCTATTTGGAAGTGTGGATGAAAGAGTAATGCAGGCAGCTCAGGTTATTGAGTATCTACACACTGCAACCCTCCTGCATGATGATGTAGTTGACGGAGCGGAAACACGCAGGGCAAAGCAAGCTGTTTGCAGGGTATGGGGAAATGAAGCAAGTGTTCTTTCCGGAGACTATTTGTTGGCTATGGCCTTTCACCGACTCACCAAATTACGCAA
This sequence comes from Candidatus Lambdaproteobacteria bacterium, assembly GCA_012964265.1. GTDB lineage: Bacteria > SAR324 > SAR324 > SAR324 > NAC60-12 > Arctic96AD-7. The sequence goes on along the minus strand of DTUH01000300.1, from coordinate 2,998 downwards.
TCTGGAAGTTTTGGAACTGATGTCAGAAACAACTACAAAGATGGCGCGTGGTGAATTATTGCAGTTGACACGTTCATTTGAAACTGCAAACGAAGAGGAATATCTTGAAATCATCATCAACAAAACCGCTTGTCTTTTTGCAACAGCAATCAAAACAGGTGCTATACTGGCAGGTGCTTCGAGTGAATCTGCGGATCAACTGTATGACTACGGAATGGCGTTAGGAATTTCTTTTCAGATTGTGGATGATGCTCTTGATTATGCTGACGAAAATAAAACCGGAAAGCCTGTGGGTGGAGATTTACAGGAACGAAAAATAACTCTTCCTTTGAGTCATTTGCTGGAAAACGCAAATGTTGCTGACAGGTTGCGTTTGGATTCGATTCTCTGCATGAAAGAAATTGAAAAGACGCAAATTGATGAGGTGATCGATTTGATGGAACGTTATGGTTCTATAACTTATGCACTGGAATTTGCCACTAAACACTCTAATGTTGCAAAGCATAGTATAGAAAATTTTCCCGCATCGAAGCTTCGAAAAACCTTGTTAGATATTGCTGATTTTATCGTATCCCGTCAGCTTTGAATTAGCTGTTTAAGTCTACTCTATTTTTTGTGTGGAGATAGTGAGTGTCGACTGTATAATGAGCTCCAACGGACTGCGCGGCGGGTTGCTTCACCTAGTGAAATTAAAATATCTTCAATTTTAAGTGGTTTTTCAAAAAAATCATAAGCACCACCCTGCATGCATTGTATGACATTTGGCAATGTGCTGTGAGATGTCATGACAAAAATTTGCATCATGGAATTCATTTCCTTGATCTGCAGTAATAGTTCCACACCACTCATCTCTGCCATCATAATATCCGTTATTACAACGTGAAAAAAACTGCGTTGCAAAGTGTTCAGCGCTTCCTCTGCGCTTTTGGCAGTGCTGACGCGATAACCTTCTTTTTCCAAAGATTGGCGGAGAACCATGCGGATATTTTCGTCATCATCCACCACCAAAATACTTAATTCTAAATTTGCAGTGTTTTTCATGGAGTAACCTTTATGGCCTTCAAAATTCAAGCTGTTTTACTGAGTGAACGTAAAAATTCAACACGATCGGTTGCCACCATTGCTGCATTGCCGATAAGTGCCGCGTCACAGGGTATTTTTAAAAGACTCTTTATATCTCCAGGCGAATTGACGCAGCTTGCACTGATCAATAGTTTCCCTGCCTGCTGCTTCCAGGATCTTAAATCCGAATAGCGTTCCCACCACGAAGTAATAACATCCACACTGCCAAGATCATATGTTTCCACAGGCTCTTCAGGAATTGCTGCAATAGCTCGATTGTTGATCATTATAATGTCCGGATTAACCGCAAGAGTCCTTGGCAGTTCACTTTCTAAAGAACATTCCACAACTGCCTCTACACCAATTTTTTTCGCCTCCGCAATAATTTGACTTAATTCTGTCTCCTGAAAATAATACGCTAATATTAAGGCAGCGCTTGCACCACGCACACGTCCTTCCAGAAGCTGGTATGAAGTTATGATGAACTCTTTATGCAACAAAGGCAAAGCAGTTGCCTTATGCACTTTTTCGAGAGTTTCTAGAGAGCCTCCAAACCAGTTTTCATCCGTTAGTACAGAAATAGCTTTTGCGCCTCCTGCCTCATAATCGCACACAACTGCTTCCGGATCAAGACGCTCAACATTATTACGTCCGGGAGCTTTCGATTTTACTTCCGTAATTAAAGATATTGCTCCGTCAGGCTTTCTTAACAAATTTGTGCGAAAATCAGGTGCATTTACGAGTGTTTCCGTTTGGCCGCGCAAACTCTTTTCAGAAATTTTCTTCCGACGCAGTGCAACTTCTTTTAATTTTAGATCGTGTAAACGGTCTAAGAATGTTCTCATTTATTTTCAATCTCAAAAAAATAAATGCTAATCTGCAGAACTTGTTCTGTGATCAACAAATGGTTATACAATCAACATACCGTTAAATAGCATTTCATTCAAATTGTCGGGAGCCAATCTCTTTTACTTTTTATAAATATATTATGACATTTTTTGTGTTTGAATTAAAGAAGGGTTAGTGTGAAATTGACTAGTATATGAGATGCTTCAATTTCCTCTGTGATAATTAAAAAAATTCTTCTGGTCTGCATTTTGCAAAATTGTATATAACACCTCATTTATATTCATTCATAAATTGCGGTGATTATTATATATTTCAAACACATAGAAGGAGAAAAGATGAGGATTTCACGCGACCAAATTAATGAGGCAATGGCTCGGTTTATGAATCGAGGAGGTTCAATCCGCCGCTATGAGCGAGTTGTCGGTGAACCAATTTTGGGTAGTGATATCTGGCTGACAGAGGATACGTTAGAGCTAATTGAAACGCAAGACTCGGATTTCCTGGGCTAGCAGTTCTACTTGCAAATTATTTTTTATTTGAACCCAATCCAATTAGTCAAAATTCATAGTATTTAATGTACTATATTTGAGGTCAAAGTTATGAGTATTATAAGCGAACAAAACAATGAGGCAATGGCTCGATTTTTAGTAAGCCGCTATGAGCGGGTTATCGGCGAACCAATTATAGCAAGTGATATTTGGCAATCTGAAGATGTGTCAGTACGGATTGAAATGCACGACTCGGATTTTCTGGGATAGTTGCTCTACTTGCAAAAGGTTTTTGTTATAAAGTCCAGCCGCCCTCCATCTAAATTTCATGAAAACCATCCAATATGCCATTATAGGTGGTACTGGTGTTTATGACAGTGGTGTCGCTTCATACCGGAAAACCGTAAAAACGGAATACGGAGAAGTTGAAGTTGATATTGCTGAAGTTCAAGGAACCTCTATGGTTTTCCTTGCACGCCATGGAAAGGAACATGGAATCCCGCCGCACCGCATCAATTACCGCGCCAATTTAAAAGCTCTGCAGGAGTTCGGAGTTAAACAGCTTATTGCTACTGTTGCAGTAGGATCTTTAAATCCGG
>DTUH01000299.1 GCA_012964265.1 Candidatus Lambdaproteobacteria bacterium | reverse complement strand
TCCGGATTTAGATAATTTTAGTATTTGTGATTCGCGTTCGCGACGATGTTTGAGTGTCTCAATCAGACGGTGAGTGCTGCGCATCGGGATTCCGTGAGAAGGAATTATTACCTCCGGATTGAGCGCGATTACTTTTTCGAGTGTGGAAAAATAGGTTGCCATGTCACCTTCAGGTGATGGAATAACTACCGTGCCGATGCCCTGAATCAAGTCTCCAACGATAAACCATGCCAGCGAATCCGGAGCCAAACCGAGATGTCCCGCATCATGTCCGGGGATTTCATAAACCCGTACAGCAAAACCACGCCAGCGCGTCACTTCTTCGTTTTCAGTCACATTTAGCAATTCTACCTGTTCAAAATAATCTGCGCCATTTTTTTGAGTTAGCCGCTGCTGAGTGTCTTGACTGAGAATGATGGGCAGTTTGAGTTGACGTGCGAGCTGATTCGAAAACTGGTGATGGTCCGGATGATGATGCGTAAGAAAAATTGCGTCAAGTTTTTTGTCCTCAACTGTGTTGAGCAAACGCTGATATTCTTCTGGAGAATTTGGTGAGGGATCAACCAGTAATTTTGGTGCATCTGAATCACCCAACATAAAAGCATTTGTCCTGGTAGCAGGAGGAAGTGTCGCGGATCTGACCGCCAACAGCGGAACTCCTTTCAGCATTTCCAGACAGGTCACTCTGTCATCTTCAGCAAAACTCTCTGATAAATCACCAAATTCATTTGTATGAGGATTTCTTTGCAATCCTTCTAAAACCCAGCGCGTCGGCGGAACCATCAAACTCTTTCCTGACTGGAAAGTTTCAAGTAATTCCTCTGAAGTTTTCCAGAAACTGTCTGCGAATTCTCCCGAATCAACTTTAAAATTGATACGGTTCCGCAGGTCAACACGGTAAAACCATGTTCTGAAACATATTGGAGCAAATGGTGGAGCCAACGCTTCTGCAAGTTCACTGACCGACAGCACCTCGCCGTTCTTAATTCCTTCCTCCAGATCGTAGCCCAATTCTTCGATAATTTCCCGCTGCAAAGCATGCATACGTAGGGCATCATGCTCACAGAGGAAATCTGTTTCAAACGGAGTTGATGCTTCGTCCTTCTCAATTTTACCTCCAGGGAAAGCATGGTATCCCGGAAATGCATGAAGATAAGGTTGACGCTGAACCGCAAAAATATGCTGCTCGTGTATGAATAAGACTGAGACAGACTCAATTGGTTTTGGATCGTTCATCAGGTTTTTGAGTTAGAAATGTTTTTAATTGCGCACTCTATTTTTTGCTGTCCATGTTTTAAATCTTCTGCGGAAACAGAAACCACACGGATGAGATGTGGGGCATATTTTTCGATGAACACGAAAAAAAAGTCTGGAACTATTTTGCATAACTGAGTTGCTCCGCGAATGTACCAGTTTGCCTGGACTGCATAAAAATCCTGAATATGTTTCTGCTCGACGGCTTTGCCGATATGATTAGTAAATTTGAGATCAACAATTATTCCGGAATCAGGATCGAACCAATCCAACCGTGCTTTGCAGTCCAAACGAAATTCCGAATCCTGCCAAAACAGGGAAACTTCGGAGTCACCACGTTTCCATAGTTTTTGGATTTGCGGATGTATTTGAAAAACTTTCCGGATATTTTGCAGGCGTTCCCACTCATTGGCTGACAGCACGGTTTTACCGGGATTCTGCTCTGCAAATTCTGCCCAGCGCTTTTTGCCCGTTTTTCCTCGTTGGCGCATTCCATCCGGTGCTCGTGTATAAAGTTTCGGAAATTGATCCGTTTCCAGTAAAAGGCAATGTCCGGCACTTCCAAACTGCATTGCCTGCAGATTTCTGTAGCCTTCATGTTGTTTTGGAGAAGCAGAAAACCATTTCTTGAGAGTGGACTGATTAAGGCCGGATCGTTGCTGATACTCTCTAAAAGGAAGGTTGTGAACAATTCCGAAGTTTTCGGTTTTGATCACTCTCCGTCCTCATAATTTTCCAGCGGCGGGCAGGAACAAACCACGTTACGATCTCCGTAAACATTGTCCACACGTGCAACAGGAGGCCAGTATTTGTTGCGGCGGAGTGAAGCCAGAGGATAGATTGCGGTTTCTTTGGAATAAGAATGTTCCCATTCCGGATCGGAGAGATCTTCTGAAGTATGCGGTGCGTTTTTGAGTGGATTGTCCTTTTTATCCCACTCTCCATTTTCAACTTTAACTGTTTCTTTGCGGATTGAAATCATTGCGTCACAAAAACGGTCAAGTTCTGCTTTGGGTTCGCTTTCAGTGGGTTCAATCATCAAAGTCCCAGGAACCGGCCATGACATGGTAGGTGCGTGAAAACCATAGTCCATTAAACGCTTGGCAATGTCTTCTTCTGTGATTCCGGAAACCTCTCTCAAGTGTCGAACATCAATTATGCACTCGTGTGCGATCAACCCATTTTTTCCGGTATAAACAATCGGATAATGTTCTTTTAAACGATTTGCCAGATAATTCGCGTTTAGAATTGCAACCTGTGATGATTTTTTCAAACCGCATCCACCCATGAGTTGAATATAGACCAGGGAAATTGGCAGGATGCCTGGACTGCCCCAGGGCGCGGCGGATACGGCAGTGTTTTCAGAGGGGAGACCTTCCAGCGGGACAACACTGTGATTTGGAGCGAATTGAGCGAGATGCGATTTCAAGCCGATCGGTCCCATTCCAGGACCGCCGCCGCCGTGCGGAATGCTGAAAGTTTTGTGTAAATTCATGTGCAGAACATCCGCCCCAAGTTTTCCAGGTTGGGCAATTCCCATCAATGCGTTCAGGTTTGCTCCGTCCATGTAAACTTGACCTCCATTTTCATGAATGATTTCGCAAATCCGGATTATACTGTCCTCGAAAACACCATGCGTTGAGGGATAGGTGATCATCAAAGCCGCAAGATTTTCTGCGTGAGTTTCTGCTTTTTCCCTTAAATTATCCACATCTATGTTTCCATCTTTATCACATTTGATGATGACTATTTTCATGCTGGCCAGAGTAGCGCTCGCAGGATTTGTACCGTGTGCGGAACTGGGGATCAGGCAGACATTACGTTGACCTTCGCCTCGTGATTTGTGGTAGTGATTAATGGCAAGCAATCCGGCGTATTCTCCTTGAGCTCCGGAATTGGGCTGCATTGAAACTGCATCAAATCCGGTAATGCGAATCAGACAATCTTCCAGTTCACGTATCATTTCCCTGTAGCCTACAGTTTGCTTTGAAGGTGCAAACGGATGAATATTCGCAAATTCCGGCCAACTGATAGGCAGCATTTCTGAAGTCGCATTGAGTTTCATTGTGCAGGAACCAAGTGGAATCATTGCCCGATCCAAAGCAATATCTTTGTCCTGCAAATAACGCAGATAGCGCAGCATCGCTGTTTCAGAATGGTATTGATGAAAAACAGGATGCATTAAAATTTTTGAGAAACGGCGCAGGTTTTTTGGGATGCCGGAATAGTTGCTTTCATCCATAAAATGTGAATCCAGTTCTTTAATGGAGAGTTGCTTTTTATCACCCGCAAACACCTGCCAAAGTGTGGTAATGTCTTCTGTGGAAGTGGCTTCATCCAGATTTATCCCCAATTTTTCGGTTCCAATTTTGCGAAGATTAATCCCTTCTTCCAGGGCACTTTCGTAAATGCTGTCGCGCTTCTCACCGAGCGAAAAGGTGATGGTATCAAAAAAATGTGAATTATCCACAGAAAATCCAAGTTGCTTCAAACCTTCCGCAAGAATATTTGTCAGCCTGTGTATGCGCTGCGCGATTATTTTCAAACCGTCAGGTCCATGATATACCGCATAGGAACTGGCAATCACTGCCAATAATGCCTGCGCAGTGCAAATGTTGCTCGTCGCTTTTTCACGGCGAATGTGCTGTTCCCGCGTCTGCAAAGCCATCCGCAGCGCGGTTTTTCCGCGGCGGTCAACAGATACTCCAATGATGCGGCCAGGAATGTTCCGCAAGTATTTTTCTCGTGCGGCAAAAAAAGCTGCGTGCGGACCACCAAAACCCATTGGAACTCCAAAGCGTTGGGTGCTGCCAAAAACCACATCAGCGCCTAATTCTCCCGGCGGTTTAAGCAAAACCAGACTCATCGGGTCTGTCGCTACAGAAATTATTGTTCCGGATTCGTGCCATTTTTCGATCAAAATTTCAATATCATGAATGTCACCAAAAGTTCCAGGATATTGAATTAAGGCTCCAAATAAATCGAAGTCCGGATTTTCCAGCTGTTCTTGAAGATTTCCGCAGACTAATTCAAACCCCATCGGTTCCGCCCTGGTTTTCAACACATCTATAGATTGCGGATGACAGTCGTCAGCCACAAAAAAGCGCATACTTTTGCTGCGTGAAACACGTTTGCAGAAGGTCATTGATTCTGCTGCTGCCGTGGCTTCATCCAGGAGCGAAGCATTTGCGATATCCATTCCGGTGAGGTCAATAATCATTTGCTGAAAATTAAGCAGTGCTTCAAGACGGCCCTGCGAAATTTCCGGCTGATATGGAGTATAGGCCGTGTACCATCCCGGATTTTCCAGCAGATTCCGCTGAATAACTCCGGGCAGGATTGTACTGTGATAGCCCATGCCGATCATTGATTTTGCAACCTGATTGCGGTTTGCCATGTTGCGCAGTGCATCCAGCACTTCAGTTTCGGTGCGGCTGTCCGGCAGGTTGAGATCTCCGGGCATGCGGATTGAATCCGGAACTACTTTGTTAATCAGATCATCCAGAGATGACATCCCAAGTATATCAAGCATATCAGCGATATCGGTTTCCGAAGGGCCGATGTGACGATGAATAAAGTGGTCACGTTGTTCAAGTTCTTGCAGGCTGTACGGTTTATTATTTTGAGAGCTCAGTGAAGAGGCAGAAAAAGAGGACATGCTGTAGATATTTTGAATGGAACATTATTGTTATATTAGCAATCAGTCTATCAAAAGTAGAGTGACAAAACAAATTCTTTAAGAAAATCTGAATGAAATGGAAACGGGAAGGAATTATCTGGTGAGTCATTTAGCGCTGAAATCCCAGCCCGGAAAAAGTCCGTCACGGCTTACTGAGTTTTCAATATTTTGCAGGAAAATGATTGACTGGAATCGAAAGAAAAATCAAAACAGTTGATAAGACAGCAAAGCTGCGGCCATCATAAAGTTTGCCAGGTAGATGCGCAGACATCCCATACAAAAAATACCCAATCTGAAAAACATGATATAGGCATAATAACATGTCACAAGCAGGGCTGCAAACATAGCTGAATTGAGCCAGAAAAGCTGCATTTCTATGTGATTGATTCCGCGCAGCAGTTGCGTAAGTACAAGACCATAAAAAATCACGGCTCCATAAACCACAGGAATATTTGCGATGTATGCCTCTTTTGAAAGGGCGATTCTGTTGCAGGCTGAGAGCGTATGATCGCGTACCATGTGATGCCGAACCGCAAGGCTTAGCGTACCTTGAAGGCCGAAGACAGTTGCGCCGCCGAGGGCAATCAGGCTGATTATTGCTGAATCAAACATAATTGTGACTTGTTTTGTTCCGGACTTGAATCTGAGTTAGAGTTTGAAGATACTGAAAGCAACTCTATAATCTCCGGAATGATCTGCAAAATTCTTTCCTGAACAATTACTTCAAATGAAAAAAACGCCTGCCTGGGATTTTTTAACTCTTGCTGCCGACCAGATTGACACTTCTGAAACTCGATTCAACTGGTTTCCCGGGAATCTGAGTACGGAAAACCGAAAATCACTCGGGCAGAGTGGTGTCCGCATACCACTGTTGGTACAGGCAGTTCCGGGAAAAAAACATCGCATAATTGACGGCTTTAAGCGCATTTCCTGGCTCACGTCCAACAGCGGTGCTTCCGTTCAGCAAAAACAGGAAACTTCAATTCCATGCTTTATTCTTCCTGAATCGATTCCTGAACGGGAGGTGGTGTTTATTCGCCTGGAAACTTTGACAACGTCTTCAAGTAATTTTTCCGGAGTACATGTAGGCAGAGTTTTGAAACAACTGCATGATTTGGATTTTACCAGCGAAGAAATTGCCGGACAAGTTCTACCTCGGTTTGGCCAGAAATCATCTGCAAGGCTGGTTCGACAATTATTGGATTTAAATAATGTTTTGGAAACAATAGCTCTACACGAATCATTGCTGCGTTTGGGCTGTGAAGATTTGTTACCTTTGCTGAAATTTTCACGAACAGCACTTACAGACGTTGCGGCACTTTGCGCAAGAATGGAAGTCGGCGGGAAAAAGTGGCGCAATCTGCTTCAGGTTTTGGATGAAGTCAGTCGTTTAAGAGATATATCTGCAGATGAAGTTTTGAAACTTCCGGAAATTATGGAGATTATCGGACGTTCCAGTCTTCAAGCCCCTGTAAGGTATAGTTTACTT
>DTUH01000298.1 GCA_012964265.1 Candidatus Lambdaproteobacteria bacterium | reverse complement strand
AAGATGATGAATGAATATGTGCGGTATTATGATTTGAAAAATGTCACAGTTGAGGCTTTTAGCGGCTCAACCATTCGTTATGTACAAGAAAGAAATGCTCAGGTAATTGTGAAAGGGTTACGTAGTTTAGAGGATTTTCAGGGTGAATTTCAACAGGCAGTAGGTAACAAGGGCATTGATCCAGATATTGAAACATTTTGCTTATTTGGTAAACCGGATCTTTTTGCTATCAGCTCTACTCTTGTTCGGGAATTAGCGTTTATGGGAGAGTCAATCGAAGCGTATGTTTTACCTTCAGTAGCTGAAATTGTGTCTGAAGTGATCAAAAAAAATTCTGAATTCAAAACCTGAGAAATTAATATCCAATGAATCTAATCAAGCTGCGCCTAGACTATCTGATATTTGGTGGATCAGGATTTATCTTGATGTTGTCCATACTGACTGCAGATTTTCAGGACCCGACAGTTTTTAATCAGTTATATCCTTCAGCAGGAATCCAAAATTGGACTGGTTTGATCGGTGCGTTAATCGGAGGTTCTTTACTGGAAATATTTGGTCCGTCAATTCTTTTACTTCCATGGCTTATCGTTCGAACAGTTTTACACCAACCCCGTTGTATTACTATCTTGGCAGGAACTTATTATTCGTTTGTACTCGTTTTTTTACTTTCGATATTTCATGAAATTGTGCTACAGACCGGTCTTCTTAAATCAGTTAATATAGGGTTTTTATGGCAAAATGGATATGCAGGCAGGATGGCAGTAAATTGGCTGGAGCAATCGTACAATCTCGCATTAAGTTTAGCTGCTTTGACTGTCATGTTTATTTTTTCCTTAGTTCGAATGTCTCAGTTGCTGTCTCCATTGCCATTTTTTTCTGGGTTTTTGACTGGAATACAAAACTTTCTCATCATATTTGTTAGAAAAATAAGTCCTCCTCCAATTTCAGAATATCCCTCAACTACACAATTGCCTATCTTCAAAGGGCATTCGCATTTAGTTGAAAAAAACTCCGTTTACTGAAACTTACTGCGGAAGAAAAATAAATCACCCAGTTATTATTTGATCGTCCAGATCTTGATTTTTTCGTGTAAGCAAGTCACTCTTTATCCAGAACTTTGAAACTGTCACAATTCATTGTACAGTTAAAAGATAAAATTCATTGAACAACAGAGATGAAAATGCAGATTAAGATTTATTATTGTGTTGTCTGAAACTACGAACCGAGCGCGGTCAGTTTGGCTGCGGAATTAAAAGAATCTTTCGAGGTTGAAGCCGAACTTCATTCAGGCGAAAGAGGTGATTTTGAAGTAGTTGTGGATGGGAAAAAAATATTTTCCAAGAAAAAACTGGCAAGGTTTCCTGAATCCGGTGAAATAACCAAGATAATCCTGAACTGATTGTCACTCAATAAACTGTTTTCCTGCCAAACACTACTGGAACAGTATATAACTCAGTTTCTCAAAAAAACCAGCGGGTTGCTCTCAATCTGACAATCTGCAGCTATTTTGTGTAATTTGATAGCAAGAATAAAAAAGGCTGGACGGTTTTTCCCGGTAAACTTGTCTTTTTACTTTTGTAGTAAAAATCTTAGAAATCGGCTTTAAGTGCCGCACGGATTTCACGCTTGAGATCTTTGTTGCGCTGTTTTGCTGCGGCCTCACGCTTAAGACGTTTTGCTAAAGATGGTTTGCAGTGAAATTTACGTTTCTTGATTTCTTTAAAAAGTCCCTCTCTGATCAAGGTGCGTTTAAGTTGCATCATTGATCTGCCGACGTTTCCGTCGCGAACTTCCACTTTGATTGGCATGAATTACCTGTTAAATGTTAAACAATTATAATTTGATCTGATCAAAACTTGTTATTATGATATATAAATTACACAAAGGCAAGCTATTTTATTGTTTTTTTTCAGTTTCTTCATCAGGTGCCGGTAACGCAGCCCTTTTTTTCAATTCAAGTAATTCCATGTCCATGTCAACTGAGTTATGTTCCAACTCCTCAAATTTACTTTCTAAACTATCCTTACCAGATTCCAGGCCGATTTCCTGATAAGCCTCTGCTCTGGCCTGCATTTTTTCCACCTTTTCTTCCATTCTCTCAATGGTTTCCATTGTGCCGGAAGTGTCTCCAAGTCCTTCCATAGTTTGATATATTTTTTCCTGAGCTTCTGCCTGTTTTTGCTTTGCGGATAAGATTCCTTTTTTACGTTTAATCTCATCAATTTTATCTTCCATAGTCTGGTAACTGCTCCTTAGGGCTTCAGCATTGTTCTGGTGCATTTCCAGTTGTTTTTCAAAATCTGCAGCACTTCGAAGATATTCATTTTTACGCGTCAGTGCTTCCTTAGCTAAATCATCTTTTTCATTTTGCACTGCCAGGATGGCCTTTTGTTCCCATTTTTCTGCCTCTTTATGCTCTTTTTCTGTATCACGTTCCAGACCTTTTTGTAAGGCTAAAGCCTCAGTCATTTGCTGTTTTGCTTTACGTTTTTGAATCTCCAAATCGGAGAGCATTTGTTGAAGCATTTTTTCCGGATCTTCAGCCCTGTCCAGCAAGTCACTGGCATTTGAGCGAAATAGATTGAAAAGTCGCAAAAGGATTCCCATATAATTTACGAAATGAAGGTTATTAGAAAAGTTGTTTACGTTTGTTTGATGGCAGGATATTGAGAGCTTCACGGTATTTTGCAACAGTTCTACGCGCGACTTTAATTCCACTTTGCCGCACAAGAATATCTGCGATTTGTAAGTCTGTGTAGGGTGATTTCAAGTTTTCTTTTTGCACCATCTGCAGAATCATATCTTTTATGAGTTTCGAAGAAACAGCCTCTCCCCTACCTTGATCAATACCACTCGTGAAGAAATATTTTAATTCAAAAATTCCTTGAGGGGTATGTACATATTTGTTGGTGGTGATTCGGCTCACGGTTGACTCATGTACGTCAATATCTTCAGCAACATCCTTTAGTACAAGAGGGCGCAAAAAGTGGATACCGTGCTGGAAGAATTTTTTTTGAAAGCGCAGAATGCTTTTTGTCACACGGTAAATAGTTTTTTGTCTTTGCTCGATGCTTTTAAGCAGCCATTGACCTGCTTTGACTTTTTCTAAAATATAGTCTTTTGTGAGACTACCGTCGTCTTCCAGAGTGTTACTCAAATCTTTATAATAACTGCTGATTCTTAGACGTGGCATGCCCGCTGAGTTTAGCGCGACTTTATATTCTTCGTCCTTTTGGTAAATATAGACATCCGGAATTATGTAATGATGTGAGGGATTTGAGATAAACTCTCTACCTGGTTTTGGCTCAAGTGACATGATTAGCCGATAAGACTCTATAACTTGTTCAATATCCTGTTTTTGACGACGCGCGATTTTTTTAAGATCCTTCGTTTCCAGCAGCGGCATGTCCTGTTTGACAATGCGTGTACACAAGCTTTCACTTTCACCCAAAATGTCCAGCTGGATCAAGAGGCACTCCTGTAAGCTTCTGGCTCCTACTCCATTTGGAGTAAATTGTTGTACTATTCCCAAAACATACTCAACGAATGCCCCGGCGGCGGATAACACTTCTGGTTTTTTTGGTTCCTCTTCGGGAATTGGTTCGTATTCATCAAAGTCAGTATATTCTTCTTTCTTGGTTTTTTTCTTCTGCGTCTTTTTCCCGGACTTAAACCTCAGGTCAAACAAATTCGGATCAATTTCAGGAAGCTCAGGCAACTCTCCGTTTTTATGTTTTGCGATAATTTGATCATATAAATCCCGCTGCGATTCCAAAAGTTCTCGGATACTTGTTACAAGAAAACCATCATCATCAATATTGCCGATTAAATACGCACCAGTTTTATATTCGAGTGGAGAAAGTTCCTGCATGTCTAACTGCCAGACCAAGTGATCTGCCAACGATTCGGTCTGTGCTGCGGTGGCCTCGATTGAGGGACTTTCCTCATCATCTGAAGCAACGTTATACCGTCGCTCCTGGTAACCTCCAAACTGTTCTACTTGTTCTATATATTGCTGCCAGTCAATTTCATCCTGCTCTTTATTTTCCTGTTCGGTTTCACGGGCAGTTTCGAAATCTTCCGTATCGGTCACTACTTCCGGACTTTCCGCAGTTTCTGTTATCTCCTGACTATCTTCAGTTTTGTTTGGGAAAGTGTCCATATCTATGCCTTCCTCAAGAACTGGATTTTCGATTAGAGTTTGTTCGATTAACTCCTCCAGTTCTGCTCGAGACAATTGCAAAAGTTTGATAGCTTGCTGCAACTGAGGGGTCATGATCAGCTGCTGGCTCATCTTCATTTGCATTTTCATCTGCATTGCCATGAATCCTCGCTATCCTACTTAATTACGTTTGAGACAATTATTTTCAATAGATACTATTTAGAAATGATTTAAATTTTCATGTTAATAGTTTCGCTCCATATTGGCGTAAAAGTCAAACCTACATCGAGAAAGACATGCCGAGGTAAACTTTTCGGGCCTGATCATTTTCGACCAATTCATCTGGAGTTCCTCCAATCAGCAATTCACCTTCGTTCATAATATATCCGTAATCGATAATGCCGAATGTTTCTCTGACATTATGGTCTGTGATTAATACTCCAATGTTGCGTTGTGCAAGTTGGCGGATGATTGTTTGAATATCTGCTACCGCAATTGGATCCACACCTGCAAATGGTTCGTCCAGCAACATAATTGCCGGCTCAAGTACCAGTGCACGAGCTATTTCCGCACGGCGACTTTCTCCTCCGGAAAGTGCATATCCTTTTATTTTTCTAACGTGCTGTATTCCAAGTTCATTCAGCAGTGAGTCGAGACGTTCCTGTTTTTCAGTTTGACTCAACGGAAGCATTTCCAAAACTGCATTCAAGTTTTCCTCAACAGTTAGTTTTCGGAAAATGGATCGTTCTTGAGAGAGGTAACCAAGACCTGCTTTAGCACGTTGGTGCATGGGATAACTAGTGATATCATGTCCGTCCAAAAAAATAGTTCCTTCGTCAGGACGCTGTACACCAACTATCATATAAAAAGTGGTGGTTTTTCCCGCACCATTTGGACCAAGCAGACCAACAACTTGACCCTGAGCAACTTCGAGTGAGATACCTTTAACCGCATTTCTGCCCTGATAAGATTTTTTCAGATTAGTAGCCTCTAATTTCCTTGCACTCAAACCGAGTCCTCAAGCAACTCTATATTGACAAATATTAATATTATTTGTATAATACTTTCCGCTTTAGTTAATTTTTTGATTGTAGCAGAAAGAGAAAAATATGCCAATCTATGAATACCTCTGTAAAAGTTGTGAGTACGAATTTGAAGAAGTACAAAAATTCAGTGATCCTTCACTTGAAGAATGTCCTGATTGTGGTAAATACAGTGCCGAACGCCAAGTTTCGATGAGCTCATTCCACCTTAAAGGTGGTGGCTGGTACAAAGATGGATATTCAAGCAAAAACTCTGAAACTGAAAAAACAGAAAAATCTGAAATAGATAAAAGTTCTACAAAAAATAAGGAAACTTCTTCTTCTGAGAAATCCTCTGCTTCTGAAAAGCCTAGTATCTCGGAAAAGAAAGAATCAAATTCGAATAAGATTTCCAAAACTTCAAGCAAAGAAAAAGCTGCCTGAATCAAAAGTCTACTGCTTCCTCTAGCGTAATTTCCTCAATGCGATTGTTTTTCCGGCATACCTTAATTTTAGTCTGGAAAGATGTGCTGATTGATTTACGGCGCAAGGATAACTTGCTGTCCATGCTGTTATTCGCAATTCTGACATTACTGGTTTTTCAATTTGCTCTTGGTGAGGACCCAAAATTGTTCCTGACGGCATTTCCGGGAATCATCTGGATAATTTTCCTGATGAGTGGAGTACTTGGCCTTGGGAAGTCTTTCGTGCAGGAAATGGAAACTGGTTGCATGGGTGGCTTATTGACTGCACCGGTGGATCGCAGTGTGTTGTTTTTAGGTAAAATGCTGGCTAACACCTTGTTTCTGCTGGTTACTCAGCTGCTGTTTATGCCATTGAGCTTGTTTCTTTTTAAGATTGAGGTCGGAAACTGGCTTGAGTTGTTTCTGGTTTTATTTTTTGGAACAGTTGGATTCAGTTCATTAGGAACATTGCTGACGGCAATGACAGCTACCGTACGTGGAAAAGAAATGCTGCTTCCAATTCTGATTTTTCCACTGATGATTCCCAGTCTTTTGTGTGTAGTTCGTCTCACGGATTTCCTTTTTTTTGGATCTCATCCAGAAGAGGTATGGTCATGGTGGAAATTGCTGCTTGGTTTTGACGTAGTCCTGTTTACGCTCTCTTTACTGGGCTTTGAGTTTGTAGTTGAAGAATAACTTTTACACATAATATCACTTGCATTTTTTGACTGTCGAGATAGAATAAAAAGCCTTGATTACTGGTTGTTTTGGGGCGTAGCCAAGTGGTAAGGCATCGGGTTTTGATCCCGTGATTCGCAGG
>DTUH01000297.1 GCA_012964265.1 Candidatus Lambdaproteobacteria bacterium | reverse complement strand
CCAATCATTTCGTCAACTGTTTGAAAACCAAGTTCTGCCATTATTTTTCTTAATTCTTCCGCAACAAAAAAGAAATAATTGATTACGTGTTCAGGCAGACCGGTAAACTTTTTACGCAATTCCGGATTTTGGGTGGCAATACCGACGGGACAGGTATTAAGGTGACATTTACGCATCATGATGCAGCCGATAGCAATCAACGGCATCGTCGCGAAACCGTATTCTTCCGCGCCAAGAAAAGCGGCAATTGCTACGTCCCGTCCAGTTTTAAGTTGACCATCAGTTTGCAATCGCACACGTCCACGCAGATGGTTTAGCATCAAAGTCTGGTGCGCCTCGGAAAGTCCCAGTTCCCATGGAATTCCGGCGTGTTTGATTGAAGTCAGTGGTGACGCGCCTGTTCCGCCGTCATGCCCTGCAATGGTGATGATGTCTGCGTGAGCTTTTGCGACTCCCGCGGAAATGGTGCCGACTCCAGCTTCAGCGACCAGTTTGACATTTATTTTTGCTTTTGGATTTGCGTTTTTCAGATCAAAAATAAGCTGCGCCAAATCTTCAATTGAATAAATATCATGATGCGGCGGGGGTGAAATTAATGTCACTCCGGGGGTCGAATTCCTGACTTTTGCAATTTCCTCACTTACTTTATTTCCTGGCAGTTGTCCACCTTCTCCCGGTTTTGCACCCTGTGCCACTTTGATTTGGAGTTCGTTGCAGTTGACCAGATAGTGGATAGTGACTCCGAAACGTCCGGACGCTACTTGCTTCACATTGCTCACCGGCCAGTCACCATTGGGTCGTTTTATAAAACGTCCGGAGTCTTCACCACCTTCGCCGCTATTGCTTCGGGCTCCGATGTGGTTCATCGCGATTGCCAGAGTTTCGTGTGATTCAATGCTGATGGAACCGAATGACATTGCTCCGGTCACAAATCGTTTGACGATCTCAGTTGCAGGTTCCACCTCATCAAGCCTAATTGGAGTTCCTTCTGCAAACTCAAACAAACTCCTTGGTGTGGAAAAGCGTTGCTTTTGGTCATTGACCAGACTTGAGTACTCATCGTATGCGTCTTGACTTTTTTTGCGTACTGCTTTCTGCAGTGTGTTCGACATCACCGGATTTATCTGATGAAATTCACCTCGACGACGCCAATTATAAAATCCGCCTCCGGGGAGGATGCTGTTTGTATCAGTAGTTTCCTCCAGAGCAGTCTCGTGTCTCAATAATGATTCCTGCGCAATTTCCTCTATACCGATACCACTTATTCTGGAAGGAGTACCGGAAAAATGTCCTTGTATCAGATCTTCATTCAGGCCTATTGCTTCAAAAATTTGTGCCCCGCGGTAACTTTGAATGGTGGAAATACCCATTTTGGAAAAAACTTTATACATGCCTTTGCGGATGGCTTTAAAATAATTCTCATTTGCTTTTTTGCGAGTCAATTCTTTAGGCAAAGCTTTTTTCCTTATCATTTGTGCAAAAGTTTCAAAAGCGAGATATGGATTGATCGCACCTGCTCCGTAACTGATCAATAAACAAAAATGTGCAACTTCCCGTGCTTCTCCTGTTTCAACAATTATTCCTGTTTTGTAGCGTTTTCGTTTGAGAATTAAATGATGATGTACTGCGGATACTGCCAGCAAAGCCGGAATTGGAACCTGCTCTTTACCCGCTCCACGGTCACTTAAAACAAGAAAGGCACTACCGGACTTAACCGCGTTTTCCGCTTGCAGGCAAAGTTTGTATAGAGCTATTGCCAAACCGTCTGTGCCGGCTTCTGCAGCAAACAGCATGCTTAAAGTGGTTGCGTAAAAATCCTGCTTGTCCAGTTCCTTGATTTGTGCAAGTTGTTCATTGCTCAGTATTGGATGGTAAAGTTTAAGCATACGGGCGTGTTCAGGCCTGGGATCAAGTATGTTTCTTTCATGCCCCAAACGGCTGGTAAGTGACATCACTAATTCCTCACGTATGGCATCAATAGGAGGATTGCTTACCTGCGCGAAAATCTGCTTGAAATAATCGTACAGCAGTCTTGGACTATCCGATAACACTGCCAGCGGTGTATCGTTGCCCATTGAACCTGCGGCCTCAGCACCATTTTCCACCATTGGAGTCAAAAGCAGGTTAAGATCCTCTGAAGTATAGCCAAAAATCTTCTGTCTCAATAACAGTGTGTCAAAATCAGTTCCCGGGACTTCTTTCGGTTTTGGTAAATCTGACAGTTGTAAAACATTATCTTTGAGCCATTTCGCATAAGGTTGGCTGCTGCAAATGTCTGCTTTTAGTTCTTTATCATCAATTATGCGTCCCACTTCAGTATCAACTAGAAGCATCTTTCCGGGCTGTAAACGACCTTTGTATTTGATCTTCTCCGGAACAACGTGTACCGCTCCTACCTCGGATGCCACGATTACCAGATCATCTTTGGTTACCACATAGCGTGATGGACGCAATCCATTTCTATCCAGGATCGCACCAATTTGAACACCGTTGGTAAAAGCAAGTGAAGCCGGGCCATCCCAAGACTCCATTAAGTGTTCATGGTATTCATAAAATGCTTGCTTTTCCTCAGTCATATCCGGATTATGCTCCCATGCTTCCGGAACAAGCATCATCATGGCATGCGCAAGTGAATATCCTGATTGAATCAAGAATTCGAAAACATTATCCATGCAGGCAGAGTCACTGCCTCTTGGAATAATGATAGGCAGCAGTTCGCTGATATCTTCATATAAAGGGGACTTTAAATTCGCTCGCCTTCCCACCATCCGGTTGATATTACCGCGCAATGTATTTATTTCACCGTTGTGTGCCAAGTTTCGGAAAGGCTGAACCAGATCCCAGCGTGGAAAAGTGTTTGTTGGGAAACGTGTGTGAACCAAGGCCAGAGCACTTTGCATTCGTGAGTCTGACAAATCCGGGAAAAAGTGTTTCATCTGATGAGGAATCAACATGCCTTTATACACAATTGTTCGTGAAGACATGCTGGTAATTATAAAACCATCTACATCCTGCAGAGAAGTGCGGATTGCTTTGCGTGTGATGTACAATTTGCGTTCGAATTTTTCCTGGTCATAATTTTCCAATCTGCGGCGACCCATAAACAACTGCCTTAATGCAGGCATCGAGGAACGTGCCTGTTTCCCCACATAATCAAGATCAATCGGAACATCACGCCAACCCAGAAGATCCATGCCTTTTTCAACGATATGACTTTCAATCACGGCACCGCAATGTCTCTGGGCGAAAGGATCCTGCGGAAGGAAAATTGAGGCAATTCCATACTCACCTGCTTCCGGAAGATAAAAACCGGCTTTTTGACATTCTTCAACAAAAAATTGATGGGGAATTTGAATCATAATTCCGGAACCGTCTCCTGTCTCTGGATCCGCACCCAACGCACCACGGTGATCCAGATTACAGAGTAAACGTAAACCCTGCTGAACAATATGGTGAGATTTATGGTTCTTTATCTGCACCACAAATCCCACACCGCAACTGTCGTGTTCAAATTGGGGGTCGTAAAGACCCTGCTTTTCCGGATATTGAAACTTCATGAAAAATTCACCTACCTGTTTTGACTTCTACGCTTAAACTCTTTAAGTCTAAGGCTTTTGTAATTACTATTTCGCTGATTTAAAGCAGCCTTTAAAACATCTCCTTCAATTACTGCAATGACAGAGACTGTTTTCGTGTTACACTGTACACGATTAGACGCATTAACTAACAAAGTAGAACAGAAACTCTACTCGAAATCAAGTTATTAGAGTAATAGAAAAAATGAAAATGCAGACTTGGACTGATTCAGCCAGGTCATCAGTCCTGCATTTCTGGAGTTTTGATGCGGTTGATGATCTGCTGTTGTGCAATTGAAAGGATATTGCTTGTCACCCAATACAGCGTCAAACCTGATGGAAAGGTAAAGGTAAAGATAGTAAAAATGAACGGCAGCATCTGCATGACTTTCGCTTGAGTGGAATCCATCATCGCCGTTTGCGGAGTCAATTTTTGTTGAAAGTACATGGATGCTCCCATCAACAAAGGGGTGATTCCTAATCCGTCCGGTTGCGACAAATCACTGATCCATAAGATGAAAGGAGCATGCCGCAATTCAACTGCACTCGAAAGTGAGCTATAAAGCGCGAAAAACACTGGAAGCTGGAGCAGCATCGGCAAACAACCACCAAGCGGATTTACCCGGTTTTTGCGGTAAAGCCCCATCATTTCCTTGTTCAGCTTTTCCTTATTATTTTTGTACTTTGCCTGCAACTTCTTCATCCGCGGAGAAAGCTGCTGCATGCGTTTCATACTTTTCATTCCCTTGTAAGTCAAAGGAAACAAAACTAAACGTACGATAATTGTTAAAATAATGATAGCAACTCCGTAATTGCCGACATATCCGTAGATCATGCGCAGTAAATCAAGCAGTGGCCCAGCCAGCACTTCCAGGGTCATGTCATGAGAGACCACAAGGTTGTGCCCAAATTTCATTAACTCTTCATCTTCTTTGGGGCCGTAATACATTTTGAATTCAGACTCAACCAGCAGGTTCGGCTGCAAATTTGTCGGCGGTAGAGCAACACCAAAATAGGGAGACAATTTTCTTTCACTTTGAACATTGCGTTGTGGTTCAGACAGGTACGTGCCTGCCCGGAAAAATCCATTCCTCACCGTAGTCATCGGTACAGTCGCACTGATGAAATATTGGTCTTCCACTCCCAACCATTTCATTTGGGTGACAGGAAGTTCGTTTTCTATGTTGTCTGTACTTTCTGTTTGCAGACTTTCATCAAAAAAGAAAACTGGCCCTTCGTGAGAAACCTGTTGCATTCCTCCGTTACTGTCTGAAAGGCGCTGTTCACCAAAAAAATAAAGTACTTCCAGAGCACGTACTTCATCCGAACGATTGATCAACTGCACACGATAATTCAAAATATAACTAGCAGGAGTCACCTCAAAAATCTTGATCAATTGGAGACCGTTCACTATCGGAGAGGTTAGAGTCAGTGTGACATTTCCTTCACCTTCTTCCAGCACAAGATTCTCCGCGCTTGAGGCAAAGACTGCATTGCGGAATAAAGCGCTTGTTTTTGCGTCGTTTATAAACTCTTGGGTAAAAGCAGGTACTTCTTCCAGATGATTGCCGAACATCTGTACACGATTTCCTGCTGTGACTTCATCTCGATAATCGGGGCCGATAAAACTCGTCAAAAATGGAAACCATGTACTCAGGGTAAGACGGGGCTTGGTATGTTTAAAATGCTTTAACTGCAGACTTTTCCCGATCCCGCCCCGTGTGTCTAAAATGAGACGGTAATTTTCTGTTTCAATAACGACTTCTTTTGAAGGCAAACTGCTGTCAACTTCCGCTATTGAGGACAAAGGTGCTGCCGTACTAAGGTTGGAATCAGCGTATTTAAGCTCCGAAGAATCTGTTCTAGATGAAACAGCGTTCTGATCAGTTAACGTCTGATCGACTGTGTTGACAACGTTGTTCAGCGGCGGTTCCGGTGGTGGAAAAATAGCATACCAGCCGATCATGATGGCGCCGGAGAGAACAACTGCAAGTAGAGTATTTTTATCCATAGAATAAAATTGAGTTTTATTTTCTTTCAGAAATTTCCGTGTAATGCGCTGCCGAGGAATCCGAGTTTCCGGGAACAGGATCAATACCTCCAGGATGAAAAGGATTACACTTCAATATCCGCCACAAGCTCAGATACGTTCCCTTCCAGAAACCAAGTCTTTGATAGGATTCCAGCGCATAGGCTGAACAACTCGGATAAAATCTGCAGGATGCCGGCAGCAGCGGAGACAGCCAATATCGATATGCCTTGATGAAACTCACCATCAAGCTGCGTGGGAAGTTGCTTTTTGTCTCGTCATTATAAAACTCGCGGCAGTCCTGAATAGTTGGCACTGCCAAAATTTGCATCTTATTTTCCGCTTCAGCCACTAGCTTTATGGTTTAAATTGTTGAATAATCGTCTTACCTGACGCAGGACATAAGCAGATTCCAAATTGCGCTTTGGGGGGTTGGTTATAAAAAAACAAATGTCGTATGCGTGATTCAAGCGGGATCGTTCTTGACGAACTGCTTCCCTTATAAATCGTTTGATCTGATTTCGACAAGGGGCATTTCCGACCTTCTTTTTAACGGAGATTGAAAAACGGCTGGACTCAGCTTCTGCCATCTTGTATTTGACACCAATCGGTCCCAAAGATTGATAGACACCCTGCTCGAAGACTTCCCGAATAGTTGGGCCATGACTTAGCCGGACTTCTTTTGGGAAAGTGTTCTGCAAGCTCATGCACTGAGGCGTTTTCTGCCTTTGGCGCGTCGACGTTTTATTACCCTGCGGCCTCCAGGAGTCGCCATGCGGGCACGGAACCCGTGTTTTTTCTTGCGTCGCCGGTTGTTTGGCTGGAAAGTACGTTTCATTGCTTAACTAATTTTATGTGTTATCAAGATACTGCATTTTTTAAATCGTTCC
>DTUH01000296.1:24241-27632 GCA_012964265.1 Candidatus Lambdaproteobacteria bacterium | reverse complement strand
TGTGGGCTACCTTTCGATAGAGTTATTGCTGCGTTTTCTCCGTAATCACGGCACACTTGTTTTTGTAATTTACCGGATAGTACTCGGTACAGGAATTTTGCTGTTTTTGGTTTAATAAAAACTGAAAAATTTCATTCTATTGTTTTTCTTTATTTTTTAATTTTTTCAATTTCCCATGTTTCATTCAAAAGCAAAATTTTATTTTGTCCTTGTCTGTCTCTGGAATGCTGCATTAACGCCTGTGCTGGCTTCTCCGGATAAGATTGAGCAATCCGTTTTTCGCATCACAAATTATCAGCAAAGTCCAAATTGGCAATCTCCGTGGAAAATGAAACCCACCAACAGGGGGCTGGGAAGCGGATTTTTGATACAGGATAATTTGATTTTAACCAATGCGCATGTGGTCAGCGATTCCCGGATACTGCTTGTTAATAAAATTTCGAATCCGGAACCTTTTTTGGCAGACGTTGTCGCAATTGCTCATGACTCGGATTTGGCTTTGTTGAAAGTTCGTGACGCTAATTTTTATCAGGATTTAACTCCTTTGGAACTGGGAGGAATTCCGGAATTACGCAGCAGAGTCCGAGCTTATGGCTATCCGATGGGTGGTCAGGAATTGTCGCGCACAGAAGGCGTTGTTTCACGGATTGAATTTGGTACCTATGTCCATCCGGGAATTGATTCACATCTACTCATACAAACTGACTCCGCGATTAATCCCGGAAACAGTGGAGGTCCCGTAACGCAGTCCGGACGTGTTATCGGTGTCGCCTTCCAATCTAATTTACGTCTGAACGATGTGGGATATTTTATTCCAGTTCCGCTTATAACACGTTTTCTGAGCGATATTGAAGACGGTAAATATGAAGGAGTTCCGGAAATCGGAATTGAAACAAGTTCGCTCGTCAATCGTCATTACCGCCGTTATTTAGGACTTCCTGAAAACACCTCCGGGATTCTTGTTGATCGTGTTATTCCCCATTCTTCGGCAGACGGAGTAATTTTAAGCGGCGATGTGTTGACAAAAATTGAAGATAAGCAAATTGACGCGGCAGGAATGGTGCGTTACGGCGAACAGCAAGTCACCTTTTTCATTGAAGCCGAAAACAGGCAAATCGGCGATTTACTTAAAATTCAAGTTTGGCGCAAAGGAAAATTTCATAACCTGTCTCTTAGCCTCAAAGCACCACCGTTTGGTGCAGAAATGCGGAACAGCTACGATGAACTTCCGGAATATCTGATTTTTGGAGGATTGGTTTTCATTGCCCTGAACCGTAATTACATCCATTCGCCGGGGAATCTAACCCCCTCGCTGGCCTATGAACACTGGTACCGTGAGCTTGAAAGACCACGAACACGACGTGATCAGGTTATTTTAATTTCAAGAGTTTTACCAAGTTCCGTCAATAGCGGATACAGTAATTTGCGCAACTTTATCGTCACTACTTTAAATGGTAAATCCGTTAATTCATTGAGGGATTTGGACATAATGCTGAAAGAAATGCCTCCGGACACACTTCATGTTGTCTTTGAAAGTGAATGGCAAAAGATGCCTTTGGTGCTGGATTATAAAAAAAGCCTTGAACAGCAGCAGTCGGTTCTTGAACGTTACGGAATTTTAAGGAGCTCTAACCTTTCCGCACTTCAAAACAAGGATTCTCAATGATAATAAAACACCTTTCTTTTTATCTTTTGGGATGGAGTTTGTTTGGCGCCGCTTTTGTTTTGCCTGCAGTTTTACATGCCAAAGTTCCAGATATAAAACCATGGTTTCAGCAAGCCGTCCTCCTAAAATCATATCAGCAGTCATATGACTGGCTCACTCCCTGGGAAAAACGTGAAATCCGGACACAAACCGGAATGGCTCTGGTTGTCCGTTTGCCTGAGATAGAAAATAGTCAAAAAGCAGAATCTCCCTTCAAACAAAGCTTATTACTGCTGACAACCGCTGAAATGGTGGCAGACGCGACCTTGATTGAGGTTACACGTAAAGACATAAGACAGCCTTTTCAAGCCAAACTTGTGCTCATGGACTATGCAGCAAATCTAGCCCTGCTGAAAATTGAAAATAACGAATTTTGGGATAAGCTCAAGCCTGTAGAATGGTCACCGGTAAAATCTACAGCTAAACCTGATCCGAACAACATTTACTCTTTGAAAATAAAATCAGCTCAAGAGTGGGAAATGGAGTCGGGAAAAATCGAACTAATGGCGGTAGGGCACCGTGAGGTTAGCGGTGCCTGGTTACCAATTTTGAAACTGAGCGGAGTTTCAAAAAGCGGCCAGGGATTTCCGCTGCTGCAGGACAATGAAACTGTCGGGATGATTCTTGAAGCGAGATCCGGTGAAGCCAAAGCGATTCCTGCAGAAATGCTGCTTGAGTTTCTAGAGCATGCTGGCGGTGATTCATACCGGAGTTTGCCACACCGCGGTTTTCACTGGCGGAAACTTACTCAACGCAGCACTGCAGATTATTTCCAAATTCCTCCGGAAAAATCCGGAATCTGGATCAGCCGGGTTTTGCCTTACGGTACGGGCTCAGATGTTTTACAGAGTGGTGATTATTTGACTAAAATTGGTAAATGGTCACTTTCGTATGATGGAAAAATAGAGCATCCTGAATGGGGACTTTCACTGTTTGATTTGCTTTTTTTGGATCAGTTCAAAGTCGGTGATTCGTTGAAACTGGCCGTGATCCGTAAAGGAAAGCCGATTATTTTGCAGACAAAAGTTTCTCCCTATGAAGAAGATGGACGCACTGTACCCTTGAAAAGAGTCGGCTATGCTCCACGGTATGTGATTCAGGGCGGCTTTTTATTTCAGGAGTTGACAATGAATTACCTTTCCATGTGGGGCACAAATTGGCGGTCCCGCGCTCCTGTAAGGCTGCGTTTGTTTTTAGGGCAAAACAAGTCTGTGATGATTCATGAAAATAATAAAACCGGTGAAAGCACGTCCGGAAATAAAACTTTTGCTTCGGCAGCTCGGGTGGTTTTGGTGACACAAGTTATTCCGGATCAACTAAACATTGGCTACCAAAAACTTTCAAATGCAATTGTGCTGCAGATAAATGGACGGCAAATACGTCATTTGAAAGATGTAATTGAAGCATTTTTAAATCCGGAGTCAGAATATCACCGTATTGACTTTCTTCCTGGTTCAGATCGTCTGAGTGTGGTTTTACCCGTTAAAGAACTCAAGCAATCAAACAGGCGTATTCAAAACAATTTTCGTATTCCAAAACTACAATCGCTCTAATCACAATAATCATTAATTGTCAATTTTTTGCTATTCCTATTTTAACAAATTAAACTCGATGAAAATTCTTTCCAGCGATCACAAAGAGTTAAATACCTATCTCAAGCCGCTCCAGTAGTTCAATTGTGATCAA